>DATILR010000392.1:0-15243 GCA_035476275.1 Binatus sp. (SeqCode)
ACCGTTTCGTCCCCCTCGACAGGGCTTTACGACCCGAAGGCCTTCATCACCCACGCGGCGTCGCTGCGTCAGGCTTTCGCCCATTGCGCAAGATCCCCCACTGCTGCCTCCCGTAGGAGTCTGGGCCGTGTTTCAGTCCCAGTGTGGCTGGCCATCCTCTCAGACCAGCTAGCCATCATCGCCTTGGTGGGCTTTTACCCCGCCAACTAGCTAATGGCGCGCAGGCCCATCCAAGAGTGGTAGCTTGCAAGCAGAGGCCACCTTTCACCGCAGGAGCCGTAACTCCCGTGGTCATATCCGGTATTAGCCCACCTTTCGGTAGGTTATCCCAGGCTCGAGGGTAGGTTACCTACGTGTTACTCACCCGTGCGCCGCTTTACTCGGGGATTGCTCCCTTTTCTCGCACGACTTGCATGTGTTAGGCACGCCGCCAGCGTTCGTTCTGAGCCAGGATCAAACTCTCCAGTTGAGCTGGAGAAAT
Source organism: Binatus sp. (SeqCode) (assembly GCA_035476275.1). Taxonomy (GTDB): domain Bacteria; phylum Desulfobacterota; class Binatia; order DP-6; family DP-6; genus DP-23. The sequence continues at coordinate 482 of DATILR010000392.1, forward strand.
GCGCTCGCGCCGTGGCGCGACCGCATCGATTCGCTACTGCACATGCGAATCCCTGGTCAGCACGACGCAAAAATCGCGCTGTCCGTCTCTCACTACGCATGGACCCGTTCCGCACATCTACTGTGGGAACGAGGGCGCTACTATTTAGTTTTCAAAGACCGGGTTACGCGGGCAGACCTGCTCTTATAGGGCAGCCCCCCCATGGCTGTCAAGGCAAGCTGCTGCACGAAAGTGGTCTCGAGACGTCTGAAGCGCCGTTTTACTCGGGGCGTGCGACCCGGCTCAGACGGGTTCCGAGAAAGTGACCTCCGCGAGGCGTCGCCGGCCAACCTTGAGCAGCCGGTGCACTCCCCGCCTGAAGCGGAAGTTCAGATCCACCGGACGACCGTCGACCTGCACGGCACCCTGAGCCACCAGGCGACGGGCCTCGCTCGTGGACGGCGCGAAGCCGACCTCCCGGATGAGCTCACAGATCCAGACGTCGCCCGCGCCGGTGTGAACCTCCACCGGGGTGGGACGATGAGCCGTCCGCTTCTGATGCCGCTCCTCGAAGAAGCGCTCCGCCGCTGCCGCCGCGTCGGCACCGTGGAAGCGCGCCACCAGCTCCGCGGCCAGCGCCTTCTTCGCCTCCATGGGGTGCACGTCCCCCGCTCGGACGGCCGCCTGACGCTCCTCCGGCGCATCACTCAGGAGTGCGTAATAGCGCGCCATCAGCGGGTCGCTGAGGGACATGAGCTTCCCGTACATCACCTCCGGCGCCTCCGAGATGCCGATGTGGTTCCCGAGGCTCTTCGACATCTTCTGGACGCCGTCCGTCCCCTCGAGCAAGGGGAGCACCATCGCCACCTGCCCGCGCTGTCCGGCATCCCGTTGCAGATCCCGGCCGACCAGGAGATTGAACGTCTGGTCGGTTCCGCCGAGCTCCACGTCGGCCCGCACGACCACCGAATCGTATCCCTGCAGTAGCGGGTAGAGGAACTCGTGCATGCCGATCGGCGTGCCACTACGGTACCGCCGCCGAAAGTCGTCGCGCTCGAGCATGCGTGCCACGGTCATCTTGGCGGTCAGCCGGATCACCTCTTCGAGCGCGATCGCCGCGAGCCATTCCGTGTTCCGCCGGACCTCCGTTCGCTCGCGTCGGAGCACCTTGAAGACCTGCTCCTCGTACGTGCGCGCGTGGGCCTCGATCTCGTCGCGGGACAGCGGGGGGCGGGTGGCCGACCGTCCGCTCGGGTCGCCGATCAGCGCCGTGAAGTCGCCGATGATGAGGACGGCCTCATGGCCGAGATCCTGGAACTGCCGCAGCTTCGTCAGGGCCACGGTGTGGCCGAGATGGATGTCCGGCGCCGTGGGATCCACGCCGAGCTTGACGCGGAGCGGTCGATTTTCCGCCAGGCGGGCGACGAGCTCGTCCTCAGGCGTGACCTCTACGACCCCGCGCCGGAGCGTGGTGAGCTGCACCTCGGCTTTCAGCACCGGCTCACACCTCGATCCGCTCACGCAGGCGGCGGATCGCGCTCGCGCGACCGGTCGCCTCGTCCACATCCACGATCGCGCCTTGCACCAGGACCGCCCCCGACGCGAGGTCGAACCGCGTCGGCATCTGCGTCAGGAAGCGCTGCAACACCGGCTCCGTCTTGATCCCGAGAACGGAATCCTCGGGGCCGCACATCCCCGCATCCGTGAGGTACGCCGTGCCCCCGGGGAGGATCGCCTCGTCGGCGGTCTGGATGTGGGTGTGGCTCCCGAGGACCGCCGACACCTTGCCGTCGAGGAAGCGTCCCATCCCCACCTTCTCCGAGGTCGCCTCCGCGTGCATGTCGACGACGATGACGGTCGTGTGCCGTCGCAGCTCTTCGACCGCCGCCGCGCCGGCGTGGAACGGACACTCGGCTGGCTGCATGAAGACCCGGCCGATCAGGTTGACCACGCCGACCCGCACGTCCGAACGACGTGCGTTCTGCACGGTCCAGCCGATCCCGGGCACGTCCCGCGCGAAGTTGAGGGGACGGAGCAGGCGGTCCGTCTCGCGCATGTAGGGGATGATGTCACGGTTCTGCCAGACGTGGTTCCCCGTCGTGAGGACGTCGACTCCCGCGTCGCGCAGCTCCTCGGCGCTGCGCGGGTCGATCCCCTTCCCGCCGGCGGCGTTCTCGCCGTTCGCGATGGTGAAGTGGATGCCCTCCCGCGCCGCCAGGCGCGGGAGCAGCGTCGTCAGCGCGCGCCGGCCCGGTCGTCCCACCACGTCCCCGAGAAAGAGGACCCGCATCGGTCACTTTGCCAGGTCGCTCGCCCGGGTCTCCCGGATGACCGTCACCTTGATCTGTCCGGGATAGGTCATCTCCTGCTCGATCTTCCGCGCCACGTCGCGGGCGAGGAGCGCGGCCTGGTCGTCGGGGATCATCCCGGGGTCCACGATGATGCGGATCTCCCGACCCGCCTGCACGGCGAACGATTTCTCGACGCCGCGGAACGAGCTGCTGATGCGCTCGAGGTCCTCAAGCCGTTTCACGTAGCTCTCCAGCACCTCGCGTCGCGCCCCAGGACGGGCGCCCGATAGCGCGTCGGCCGCGTCGACCAGCGGGGCGAGAATCGTCTCGGCGCGCACCTCTTCGTGGTGTGCCGCGATGGCGTTCACGATCTTGGCCGATTCCCCGTACTTGCGGGCGATCTCGCCCCCGATGATGGCATGTGAGCCCTCGACCTCGTGAGTCAGGGCCTTGCCGATGTCGTGCAGCAGCGCCGCCCGGCGCGCCTGCTTCTCGTTCAGCCCGAGCTCGGCCGCCATCGCCCCGGCGATGAACGCCGCCTCGATCGAGTGCATCAGCACATTCTGCGCATAGCTGTAACGGTATTTCAGCATGCCAACCAGCTTCACGAGCTCGGGGTGGATGCCATGCACGCCGATCTCCAGCACGGCCCGCTGTCCGGCGTCGCGGACCGCCGCGTCGAGATCCTGCTCGGCCTTGCGCACGACCTCCTCGATGCGCCCTGGATGGATGCGACCGTCGGACACGAGCCGCTCGAGCGCGAGCCGCGCCAGCTCCCGCCGGATCGGATTGTGGCAGGAGATGACGACCACCTCGGGCGTGTCGTCGATGATCAGGTCCACACCGGTCGCCGCCTCGATGGCGCGGATGTTCCGTCCCTCGCGCCCGATGATGCGACCCTTCATGTCGTCGCTCGGCAGCGGGACCACCGACACGGTCCGCTCCGTCACGAACTCCCCCGCGAGCCTTTCGATGGCAATCGAGATGATCTTCTTGGCGCGCCGGTCGGACTCCTCCCGTCCTTCCTGCTCGATCTGCCGGATGTGCCGGGCGGCGTCGTGCCGAGCCTCGTCGAGCATCTGCTCGAGCAGCGTCTTCTTGGCCTCGTCGCGCGTCATGCTCGCCGTCTGCTCGAGCTTCTCGCGCACCGATTCGACCAGCCGGTCGTACTCCGTACGCCGCTGCTCGAGAGAACGCTCGCGCTGGCGCACCGCCTCGTCGCGCGTCCCGAGGTCGACCTCGCGCTGCGCGAAGACCTCGATGCGCTGCGCGATGCTCTCCTCCTTCTGGGCGACCCGCTTCTCCAGCGCCACCAGCTCCCGGCGTTGCTCGCGGGCCTCTTCCTCCGACTCGGCCTTCGTTTTGATGACGAGATCCTTCGCCTGGATCTGCGCCTCACGCCGGATCGCGTCGCTCTCCTTGCGGGCTTCCTCCAGGATGCGGGACGCGGTTCCCTCGGCCCCGCTCTTGAGCGCCATCAGTTGCTGGCGTCGCAGGCGGTAGAGGAGCCACACCGCTCCCGCTCCGACGGCGAGTCCAGCGAGGACCCCGAGCAGGACCACCGTGGTCATGGTCGGTTCTCCTTCTCGTCCGCGGAACGTTCGACGCCGGCCAGCACGCGCGCCTCAGTCACCACCACGTGCATCCGGACGTCCCAGCTGGCTTCGGGGACGAAGGGCACCACCTGGAAGTCGTAGGCCAGGCCCAGCCGGGCCGCCCCCGGGTGCACCGCGAGGGCGCGATCGTACCAGCCGCCACCACGCCCGAGACGCACCCCGCGCCCGTCGAACGCCACCCCGGGCACAAGGAAGCAGAGGCGAACGGCATCGGGCCCCAGCGGACGTCCGCTCGCCGGCTCGGGGATCCCGGTCGGGCCCTGGACCCATTCGCCAGGCTCGGGACACAGGAACTCGAGGCGATCCTCGCCGACGCGAGGGTAGTAGATCGCCTTGCCGGCTGCCCGGGCCGCCTCGGCGAGGGCGCCTGGGTCGACCTCGTTCTCGGTCGGAACGTAGGCGACGAGGTGGCGGGCCGCCACGAACATCGGCAGCTCCACCGTCCGCGCGCACACCCCTGCCGACAGCCCCGCCGCGGCCTCGGCCGGCAGGCGGGTCCGCGCCGTTCGCAGCCGGCGCCGGAGGCGCCGTTTTGCTTGTTCGTAGTTCTCCCTCATCCCTGCAAAGCGCGGCAGGGCGAGGGCGCGGAGGACGGTACCGGCGCGGGCTGCCCTACTGCAGACGTCGCGCGCCGCCTACAGGCAGCGTCGTGCAACTCGGGCGCCAGTCGCCCGACGAAATTACACCCATGAACTCAGCAGTACGCGACGATCGCGTGAGAGCTGTCCGTGGTAACCGCCCCACCTCGTCCCCTCCCACCGGCGTCTCGACTCGGCATCGACGACGCCGAACGCCTATATCTGCACCTGTGCTCGTTCGGACTCCTTGAGAGTACGTGCGAGGTTCCGTGACAAATCCTCGATCTGCCTCGTCAACTGCGCGAATTCGCGCTGGAGCTTATGCAATTCATCGGCGATGTGCAACGCGGCCAGCACCGCGACGGCCACCGTCCCTCCTGCCGATGCGGCGCGCCGCATCCTCCCCTCGACGAAGGCCGCCAGCTCGTGAACGTAGGCCTCGTCCTCGTCGCTCTGGACGGTGAACGGGAGCCCCAGGATGGTGACGTTGAAGGGGTGTGGCACCGGATCAGCCCCCCGACGGGACGCCGGGGTCGATCCAGCTGAGGATCCGCTCGAGGCGCACCCTCATCTCGACCCGCTCCTGCTCGTAGCGTCGCAGCTGCTGGAGCGCTTCCTCGTACGCGCGGAGCGTACTGCTTAGGCGCTCGGCCAGCGCCGCACGCTCGCCCTGCAAGCGCTCGTGTTGGGCGAGAAACGTCGCCAGCCGTTCCTGCAAGACTTCCAGCGTCTCCCGGCCCTTAGCAGCCAACATCGCAAGCGTTGCGGCAAGACTCTAGTTGCCCCCTCCTCCCGCTGTCAAGAGATTGTGTGCGCGATCGTTCGCGCCCGCCGCCTCCGGCTCGAACAATGCCTCCACGAACTCGGCAGGATCGAAGGGACGGAGATCGTCGATCGCTTCTCCGACACCGACGTATCGCACCGGCAGATTCAGCTCGTGCCGCACGGCGATCACCACGCCACCGCGAGCCGTTCCATCGAGCTTGGTGAGCACCACGCCCGTGACGCCGACCGCTTCGGTGAAAGTGCGCGCCTGGCTGACGGCGTTCTGGCCGGTCGTCGCATCGAGCACGAGCAGCGTTTCGTGCGGAGCGCCGGGTTCCTCGCGGGCCACCACCCGCCGCACCTTGCGCAGCTCCTCCATGAGGTTGGTTCGCGTGTGGAGACGCCCGGCGGTGTCGATCAAGACGACGTCGATCCCGCGTGCACGCGCCGCCTTCAGCCCATCGAAGACGACGGCCGACGGGTCCGCACCGGCCGCCTGACGGATCAGCTCCGCGCCCGACCGCTCCGCCCACACCGCTAGCTGTTCACCTGCGGCCGCCCGGAACGTGTCACCCGCCACGAGCAGCACGCGACGACCCGCGGCGCGATGGAGCGCGGCGAGCTTGCCGATGGTGCTCGTCTTGCCCACACCGTTCACGCCGGTCACCAGGACGATCCACGGTTTTGCCGAAGGCTCGGGCTCTACCTCCGTCCCGAGCAGCGCGGCGATCTCATCGCGCAGCGCCGGCCCCACCACGCTGACGTCCGCGTCCCGTCCGACGCGGCGCCCGATCCGTTCGATCAGCTCCGCCGTCGTGCGCACGCCGACGTCGGCCGTGACCAGCGCGTCTTCCAGCTCGGCCAGCGCCGCATCGCGCGAGCCACGGCCGAGGGCCGATTGCACCTGCTCCGCGAACCGGCGCCGTGTGGCGAGCAGTCCCTTCCGGAGCTTCCCCGACGGTGGCTCCGGGAGTGCTGCACCGGGCGGGGGCCGACGGCGCCGCGTCCAGGCGAAGGCCGCACCGGCCGCGATTACGAGAGCCACGGCGACGAGCGCGATCCACCACACGTCCATGCCGCGTCCCGGCAACGGTCCGTTCAGGCCGCTTCGCGCAACCGCACCGACACCACTTTCGACACCCCCGCCTGCTCCATGGTGATGCCGTACAGCGTGTCCGCTCCCTCCATCGTGCGTCGATTGTGCGTGATGAGCATGAACTGCGACGACGCGGCCATCTCGCGCACCACCTGGTTGAAGCGACCGATGTTCGCCTCGTCCAGCGGAGCGTCGACCTCGTCGAGCAGACAGAAGGGCGTCGGCCGGATCAGGAAGAGCGAGAGGATGAGCGAGACGGCGGTGAGAGCCTTCTCGCCGCCGGAGAGCAGCGTCAGCGATTGCAGCTTTTTCCCGGCGGGCTGGACGACGATCTCGACGCCCGGTTCCCCGGATTCCTCGGAGGTAGTGAGCTCGAGCCGGGCCTTGCCACCATTGAATAGCTTCGGGAAGGTTTCCGCCAGCTTCTCGTTCGCCGCCTCGAAGGTGGCTTGAAAGCGCTCGCGCGACGTGCGTGTCAGCTTGGTGATCGTGCGCCGGAGATCCTCGAGCGACTGCTCGAGATCGCTCCGCTGCGCGGCGAGGAATTCCCTCCGGCCTCGCAGCTCCTCGAGCTCATCGAGCGCAGCAGGATTGACGTCGCCCAACCTCTGGAGGCGCTCACGCAGCGCCTCGGCACGCTCCGCGCCGTCCGCATCACCCTCCTCGGTGACGGGGACCTGCGACAGCGCGTCGATCTGCAACCCGTACCGTTCGGCCAACTGCGCCGCCAGGTGCTCGAGCCCCAGGCGTTGCTCGGTGAGCGTCACCTCGAGGCGACCGCGCTCTTCCCGGGCCGCCTCCAGCCGTTCCTGCGCGCCGCGTTCCTTCGCGTCGTCGGCCGACAGCACCGTGTCGGCGGCCCGGATGGCGGCGAGCAGCGCCTCGTGCTCCGCGGCCAGCGCCGTCGCTCGGTCGTCGGCGGCCGCGCGGTCGCTCTCCACCTGCGCCGCCTCGTCACGCGCCTTCTCGGCGCCTTGGCTGTCGTCGGCCAACCGGCTGGTGGCGGTCTGCAGCCGCTCCTCCAGCTCCTTCGTCCGGTTCTCGAAGCGGCCGCAATCGGCCCGTGCGGCCCGCACGCGCTCGGCCACCGCCGCTGCCCGGACCGCGGCTGCAGTCCGTAGCCGCTCGGCCTCGGCGGATTCCTCCCGCCAGCGGGCGAGCGCGCCCTGCCCGGCCGCGAGGCGAGCACGCCGCGTGGTCACGTCCTGAGCGGCGGTGGCCATGCGCTCGTCGAGCGCCCCGAGCTCGGTGGTGACGGCCCCGTCCTCCCCGGCCAGGCCTCCCACTTCCAGGGCGCAGACCTCGAGCCCGGCCGAGATCCGCGCCCGGTCCTCCTCCAGCCGCTCACGATCCTTCTCGATCGCGACCAGCTCGACACGAATGGCCTGCAAGCGATCCTCGACGGCGCCGACGGCGGAAGCGACCTCGCTCACCCGCTCCCGTCCGCGGGCGAGCGCCTGCTCCGCCTCGACCACCTGGCCGGCGCTCACGGCGATCGCCTGCTCGAGCTCCCGCAGCTCGCGCTGCCGCGCGAGGAGGGTCTCCTCGAGCGCAGGCTCGCTCCCGCCGCTCACCGCCCCCAGGGCGTCGACCGCCTCTCCCTTCGGCGTCACCACGGTCACGGGATGATCCGCCGCTCGCCATGCCGCGAGCGCCGATTCCAGATCGTCGGCGAGCAGCACGTGGCCGAGCAGGGCCTCCGCCAGCGCCCAGTGCGCCGGGTCGACCTCGACACGATCCACGAGCCGGCGCCCGGGGGGCACGATGGTCGCGGCCCGCCGTTCCGCTTCGCGCGGCACGACGGTGGCATTGCCGCCCGCCGTCTTGGACAGCCATCCGATCGCGCGCACGGCCGACTTGGTGTCCGGGACGACGAGCTGGGTCAGGCGAGCGCCCAGCGCGGCCGCCATCGCCCGCTCGAGCTCGGCCGGGACGCGAAAGAGGTTCGCGAGCAGCTCCCCCTTTTCCCCCCCGTTGGTGAGGAGGGTCGCGACGCCCCGGCTACAGCCTTCGTAACGCGCCTGGAGCGCGCGCAGGGATTCGGCACGTGAGGTGAGCTGCGTGTGCTGGGCCCGCACCCGCTCGAGCGCCGCCACGTGCTCCGATTCGTCAGAGACCAGCCTCTGCTCCGTTTCGGCGAGCGTCCGGCGCTCCGCCGCGAGCCGTGTTCGCTCCCCCTCGAGCGACACCGTCGCCGCCTTCGCCTTGGCGCTGCCCGCCTCGTTGTCCCGCAGGCGTTCCCCGAGCGTCCGCTGCTCGTCCTCGAGCTTCCGGCGGCGGCCCGCGAGCTCCTCGTGCCGGTGCTGCAGGGCCTGCCCCAGGTTGCGCAGGCGGGCCTCCTCGGCGAGGGCGTCGAGCACCGCGTTCTTGGCCTCCTCGACGGCCTGCTCGAGCGGCGCGGCGGCCGCCGCGAGCGTCTGGCAGCGGGCCTCGGCCTCCTGCATGGCCGCCGCCGCGGTCGGCTCCTCGGCACCGAGCCGGCCGAGTTCGGCGGCGAGTTCCTCGCTCTCCTTGCGGGCCTCCTCGAGCCGATTGCGCAGCTGCTCGCGCTCCTGCTCGCCGGCCGCCACACGCTCGGTCAGCTCCCTCTCGCGCGCACTCGCCCGTGCGCCCCGGGCCTGTGCCTCCCGCGCCGCGACCCGCCGCTCGGCGAGCTCGACGTCCACGGCTCGCAGCCGTTCCTCGTTCACCGATCGGGTCGAGCGCGCATCGCTGGTCGCGCCGCGCGCCACGCGAACGTCTTCCTGTAGCGCCGCCTCCGCCTCGCGCAGCTCAGCGAGACGCCGCTCCAGGCGATCGACCTCGGCGGTTCCCGCTCCCTGCCGGGCCGCCATCACCCGCAGGTCGATGTCCCGCAGCTCGCTCTTCAGGCGGCGATGCTCCTCCGCCCGGCGCGCCTGCCGTTCCAGCGACGCCATCTGCCGCTCGAGCTCGCGCAGCACGTCCTGCACGCGCACCAGGTTCTCGCGCGTCCGCTCCATTTTCCGCTCGGCGGCGAGCTTCCGACTCCTGAACCGCGTCGTTCCCGCCGCTTCTTCCAGGAACAGGCGCAGCTCCTCGGGCTTGGCGTTGACGAGCTGGTCGACCCGTCCCTGCTCGACGATGGCGTAGGCCTTGGCGCCCACGCCGGTACCGAGAAAGAGCTCGGTGATGTCCTTCAGCCGACACGGCGCGCGGTTGATGAAGTACTCGGATTCCCCGGACCGGAAGTAGCGTCGCGTCACGAGCACTTCGCTGGCGTGCGCGAGCTCGGGCGGCAGCCCCTCGCCGCTCTCCCCGACGTCCTCGGTCGCCGCCACCAGATCCCGCTCGTCGCGTTCCATCAAGAGCGAGACTTCCGCCATCCCGAGCGGGCCCTGCTCGGCATTGCCGTTGAAGATGACGTCCTCCATCAGCGAACCCCGGAGATGCTTGGGACTCTGCTCGCCGAGCACCCAGCGAATGGCGTCGACGACGTTCGACTTCCCGCAGCCGTTGGGGCCGACGATGGCCGTCACCCCGGGCGGGAGCTCGAGCACCGTCCTCGCCATGAACGACTTGAAGCCGTTCAGCTCGATCTGCTTGATCCGCATCCGGGCCCTCTCACGACCGCGTTCCGGTCGTCACACCCGGGTGGGCAACGCCCACCGAGCGCTAATCCGCCACCAGCTCCGTGTTCCAGTACGCCGCATCCACCGCGCTCAGGAAGGGCAACCACTCCTTGTAGCGTCGCATGCTGAACGTCTCGGCCATGAACGGCGTCCACTGCGGGCGCCGTGGCGTCCGAATGAGCCGCATGCCGGCTTCCGACGGGCTGCGACCGCCCTTCAAGCGATTGCAGCGATGACACGAGCAGACCACGTTCTCCCACACCGAGGTGCCACCCTTCGAGCGCGGCACGACGTGATCGAGATTCAAGTCCGAACGGGCGAACCGCCGGCCGCAGTACTGACAGCGATTCTGGTCGCGCGCGTAGATGTTGAAGCGGCTGAACCGGACGTAGCGGCGCGGGATCCGATCGTACGCGACCAGGAGGATGACCCGCGGCACCCGGATGACCCGGTTGACCAGACCGATCGTATCCTCCTCCGCCGCGAGATCCGACCAGCTCGCAAAGTCGAAGATGCGATACTGGTCGTCCACCGCTCGCGCGATGTCCTGGTACAGCAACGCCACTGCCCGCCGTACCGAGGTGATGTGGATCGGCAGGTACGACCGGTTGAGGACGAGGACCTTGGTGTTCAGGACCGACATAGCGCCGGAGCGCGCACGGTACACACCGGTCCGACCGAAGTCAACGCAAAACCCTTGCAGGACAGCGTTTTGGATGGCGAACTTCAGGGAATCTCGGCGCTCTCGCGCGCGGGTGGCCGCCAGCGCAGCACGGGCCGGCGAGCCGCGCGCGTCTCATCGAGCCGCGTCACCCGGGTCTGATGCGGAGCATCGCGCACGAGGGCGGGTTGCGTCCGCGCTTCCTCGGCGATGCGCAAGAGCGCGTCCACGAACGCGTCGAGCGTTTCCTTCGTCTCCGTCTCGGTCGGCTCGATCATCAACGCACCCTTGACCACGAGCGGGAAGTAGATCGTGGGCGCATAGAACCCGTAGTCGAGTAGCCGCTTCGCCACGTCGACCGTGTGCACGCCGTGCTCCTGGAGATCGCGATCCGAGAACACGCATTCGTGCAGGGATGGCGTGTCGTAGGGTAAATGGTAGCTGCCCCGGAGCCGGGCACGGATGTAGTTGGCGTTCAGCACGGCGAGGCGCGTCGCCTCGGTGAGCCCGGGGCCGCCCAGCCGCAGGATGTAGGCGACAGCGCGTACCAGCACCCCGAAGTTGCCGTTGAACGCGTGGAGCCGACCGATGCTCTTGGGGGCATCTTCGCTCCAGGCGAGCTGCCCGCCGCGGCGGACCAGGCGCGGAATCGGCAGGTATCCCGCGAGCGAAGCACGGACGGCGACGGGCCCCGCGCCCGGCCCGCCGCCGCCGTGCGGCGTCGAGAAGGTCTTGTGGAGGTTGAAGTGCGCGATGTCGACGCCCATGTCACCCGGCCGCGCGATCCCCAGGATGGCGTTCAGGTTGGCGCCGTCCATGTAGACGAGGCCGCCACGCTCGTGCACGAGCGCCGCGATCGCTTCGAGCTCCTCCTCGAACAGGCCCAGCGTGTTCGGGTTGGTCACCATCACCGCGGCCACGGAATCGTCCATCACTTCCGCCACCGCGCGGACGGTGAGGAGCCCGCGGTGGTCGCCGGGCACTTCCCGCACCTCGTAGCCCGCGAGCGTGGAGGTGGCGGCGTTGGTTCCGTGCGCGCTCGAGGGAATGAGAACCCGGCGCCGGCGGGCGTCGGAGCGCTCGCGGTGGTGAGCGCGCGCCACGAGCATGCCGAGCAGCTCCCCGTGCGCCCCGGCGGCCGGCTGCAGACAGACCGCGTCCAGACCGCTCATCGCCTCGAGCGCCGCCTCCAGCTGCGCGAGCAGCTCGAGGGCACCCTGCGCGAGCTGGTCGGGAGCGAGGGGGTGGAGCGCGGAGAATCCGGGAAGGCGGACGAGTGCTTCGTGCACGACGGGGTTGTACTTCATCGTGCACGACCCGAGGGGATAGAGCGTCGTCGCGGCGCTGTAGTTCCACTGCGAGAGCCGCACGAAGTGGCGCACGACCTCGAGTTCGCTCACCTCGGGCAGCCCGACCAGATCGTCCTCGCGTCGGAGCTCGGGGGGTAGCTCGACGGCGTTCGGTGGCGCCGGCAACATCCACCCCGCCCGACCGGCCGATCCCCGCTCGAAGATGAGCGACTCGTCGAGCAGCACGCTAGCCCCGCACCGCCCGAGCGCGTGTCGCCGCGGGCGCCAGCGTCTCGAGGAGGCGGTCGATGTCCTCTGCGCGGTGGCGTTCGGTGACGCACACGAGCAGCGCGTCGTCGAGCTCCGGATACCACCGGTGGAGCGGCAACCCGACGACGATGCCGTCGGCGGCGAGCGTCTCCCAGCGCGTCACGGCGTCCGGCGACCGCACCACGAACTCGTTGAAGAAGGGCCCGGCGAAGCGTCGCACGACGCCAGCCTCCGCCAGGCGTGCAGCCACGTCGTGCGCCGCCGCCGCGTTCACCTCCGCCAGGCGACGCAGGCCATGGCGTCCGAGGAGCGAGAGGTACACCGTCACCGCCAGCGCGCAGAGACCCTGGTTGGTGCAGATGTTCGACGTGGCGCGCTCGCGCCGGATGTGCTGCTCGCGGGTGGCCAGCGTGAGCACGTAGCCCCGCCGTCCCTGCGTGTCGACGGTCTCGCCGACGATGCGGCCCGGCATGCTCCGGATGTGCGTCTCGCGGGCGGCGAAGAGGCCCACCCCAGGGCCACCGTAGGAGACGGGCAGCCCGAAGCTCTGTCCCTCGGCGACGGCGATGTCCGCCCCGCTCGCCCCCGGTGAGCGGGCATACGCGAGGGCCAGGGGTTCCGCCGTCGCCGTGATGGTGAGCGCTCCTGCGGCGCGCGCCAGACGGGCGGCTCCGATGACGTCGTCGAAGACGCCGAAGACGTTGGGGTAGCCCAGCACCACGCAGAGCGCATCCGCGCCCGCCGTCCGGAGCGGGACGAGGTCGGTCCGCCCGTCGGCGGCGAAGGAGAGCTCGCGGAGCTCGAGGTCGCCGAGGCCTCCGACATAGGTCGCCACGGTCGCGCGGTAATGCGGGTGGAGGGCGCGCGAGAGCCAGACGGTGCGCCGTCCCGGGAGCACGCGCCGCGCCATCAGCACGGCCTCCGCCGTGGCCGAGGCGCCGTCGTACATGCTGGCGTTCGCGACGTCGAGACCGAGCAGCAGGGCGCTGAAGGTCTGGAACTCGAACATCGCCTGCAGCGTCCCCTGGCTCACCTCGGGCTGGTAGGGCGTGTAGGCGGTCGCGAACTCCGAGCGCTGCAGTATCTGATCGACCACCGCCGGAATCCAGTGCGGGTAGGCGCCGGCGCCGAGAAACACCGCCGGCAGCAGGGCCCCCGTGTTGCGGGCCGCCAGAGCTTCCAGCTGCTGGCGCAGCGCGGGCTCGCTCAGGCCGTCCGCCAGCGTGAGGGTGGCCCGGGCGCGCAGGCCGGCCGGGACCTGGGCGAAGAGGTCGTCGATCGACGTCGCGCCGATCGCGCGCAGCATGGCATCGACGTCGGCCGGCGTGTGCGGGCTGTAGCCGCTCACGTCTTCTGCTCGCTCGCGACGAAGGCCCGATAGGCGGCCGCGTCGAGCAGCGACTCGATCTCCTCACGCCGACCGGGCGCGACGCGGATCATCCAGCCGGCGCCGTACGGATCCTGGTTCACCAGCTCGGGCTCGTCGCGCAGCACCTGGTTCACGGCGAGGACCCGTCCGCTGATGGGTGCGAAGAGATCCGACACCGTCTTGTTCGATTCGACGACCCCGAACGTCTGACCGCGCGTCAGCTGGGTTCCGACGGCCGGCAGCTCGACGAACACCACATCCCCGAGCGCGTCCTGCGCGAAGTCCGTGATCCCGACGACGGCGTCCGTGCCGTCCGTGCGCAGCCACTCGTGCTCCTTCGTGTACCGCACGTCCTCAGGGAACTCCATCATCGTTTCTCCCGCTGCACCCGACGGTAGAAGGGACGCGCGACGACCCGGGCCGGAAGGAAACGGCCCCGGACATCGACCTCGAGCGGCGTGCCGGGTGCCGCCGCGCCGGCCGCAACGTAGCCGAGTCCGATGAACGAGCCCAGCGTGGGGGAGCGCGTCCCGCTGGTGATGCTCCCGACCCTGACGCCGTTCCAACGGAGGGCATAGCCATGGCGCGGTATGCCCGGCTCATCGAGCTGGATGCCCACCAGCCGCCGCTCGACTCCCGCCTCCGCCTGCGCGGCGAGGGCGGGACGGCCGATGAAATCACCCTTGCCGAGCTTGACGACCCAGGCGAGCCCGGCCTCGAGCGGCGTGGTGCTCGCGTCCATGTCGCTTCCATGGAGTGGCAGCCCGGCCTCGAGTCGAAGCGTGTCCCGGGCACCCAGCCCGCACGGCAGCCCCTCCCGCCGCGTCGTCGCCTCGAGCAGGGCGTCCCACAGCTCGCGCGCCGCCCCTGCGTCCACCACGAGCTCGAAGCCGTCTTCACCCGTGTAACCCGTCCGGCAGACGACGACCGGAAGCCCGGCGACGAGTCCCTCCATCCGCGCGAATGGCCGGAGCATGGTCAGATCGAGCGGCGTGAGGGCACGCAGCGCGAGCTCGGCATCCGGCCCCTGGAGCGCCAGGAGGGCGAGCTCGGCGCTGCGATCACGGATCTCCGGATCTCCCGGCGCCCGTTCCCGAATCCAGGCGAGATCGCCGGGGGCATTGGCGGCGTTGACGACCAGCAGGTACCGCTGATCGCCCATCCGGAAGACGATGAGGTCGTCCAGTACGCCGCCCTGGTCGTTGCAGAGCAGCGTGTACTGGCCCTCGCCGACGGCAAGCCGCTGCACGTCGTTGAC
>DATILR010000393.1:0-11557 GCA_035476275.1 Binatus sp. (SeqCode)
CAGGTGATGGAGGTCGAGCGCGACGCGCGCATGGAGCGGACCCGGCGCCGGCCGCTGCCCGAGGGCCGCATCGCGATGGCGGACGCTCTGGTCTTCGGCGTGGCGCTGCTGGCCCTCGGCCTCACGTGGCTCGCGCTCGGCGCGAACGTGCTGAGCGCCATCCTCACGGCGACGATCACCGTCACCTACCTCTTCCTCTACACGCCCCTCAAATCGGTCACCTCCCTCTGCTCGATCGTGGGCGCCGTCCCGGGCGCGCTTCCCCCGGTCGTGGGCTGGGTGGCCGCGCGCGGGAGCCTGGGAGCCGAGCCGTGGGTGCTCTTCGCGATCATGTTCCTCTGGCAAATCCCCCATTCGCTCGCCATCGGGCGCATGTACCGTGACGACTTCGCGCGCGCCGGAATCCGGCTCCTGCCGGTCGTCGACTGGAACGGCACGCACACCGGCCGGCAGGTGGTCTCGAACTGCCTCGCGCTGCTCCCGGTCGGGGTCCTGCCGACGCTCATGGGGCTTGCCGGAGTGACCTACTTCCTGGTCGCCCTGGGACTCGGGCTCGCCTTCCTGTGGAGCGCGATCGGGCTCTGGCGGCGGGAGTCGGCAGCCGACGCGCGTCGGCTCCTCTTCGCGTCGCTCGTCTACCTGCCCGTCGTGCTGGGCGTGATGGCGCTCGACAAGCTCCCCTAGCATGGAGACCGGAAGCCTCGTCATGCCCCGGCGCGTCGTTCCGCTCGCGCGACCCGACGAGGGCCGGGCCGTGAGCAACGCCCGGCTCGCCATGATCATCCTCATCGCCGGCGAGTCGATGCTGTTCGCCGGGTTGATCGGAGCCTATCTGGTGTTCCGTCTCGCGGCCCGGAACTGGCCGCCGCCAGATCTCCCGCGGCTTCCCCTCGGTCTCACCGCGGCGAACAGCGTCCTCCTTCTGGCGAGCGGCTTCCCCATGGCACGCGCGCTCCGCGCCGCGCGGCGCTACGACCGTCGCCGGCTCGCGCGCTCGCTCGGACAGACGGCGCTCCTCGGCGGCACGTTTCTCGTCGTCCAGGGCATCGAGTGGGTCCGGCTCGTCCGACACGGCCTCACCCTCGCCAGCGGCACGTACGGCGCCACCTTTTACGTCCTGATCGGCTGTCACGGCGTGCACGTGCTGGCCGCCGTCACCTGGCTCGTCGTCACGGGCCTCCTCGCCCGTCGGGGGGCCTTCATCGCCGGCCGGCAGGCGCCGCTCGAGATGTGCGCCATCTACTGGTATTTCGTATGTGCGCTCTGGGTGGTGCTCTTCCCATTGGTGTATCTGAGCTGACGATGACGAACGCGATCCGCAAGACGCGTCCCCTGGTTCCCGTCCTCACGGTGGCCGCGGTGCTCGGTGCCGCCAGCGACGTTCTCGCCCAGGCCTGCGCCATGTGCGGGAGCGCCTTGAGCGACGACCCGCTCGGACGGGCCATCAGCTGGAGCATCATCTTTCTCATGGCGGCGCCCTACACCATCGTCGGCACGGCCGCGCTCACCCTCGTGTGGATTCATCGGCGGGCGGCCGGCCGTCGCCGCGCCGCCAGCATGGAGCTCGCCGGCTTGCAGGCTGCCACGGCCGGCGATCCGAGCGGAGGAGGTCTCTCGTGAGTCACGCTGCGGTCGCCGAACACGAATTCGGCCTGGAGCCGGCGGAGTCGCCGCTCACCCCGGAGAGCTGGGGCAAGCTCGGCATGTGGGTCTTCCTGGCCGCCGACGCGATGTCCTTCGGCGGCCTCCTGGCCGGATACGGCGCGCTGCGCTACGGCGACCCGACCTGGCCCCGGCCGTCGACCATCCTCGGCATCCAGCTGACCGCCGTCATGACGTTCCTGCTCATCTGCAGCAGCGTCACCATGGTCGAGGCGCTGGCTGCGATCCGTCGCGGCGATCGCGACCGCCTCGAATGGTTCCTCTTCCTCACCATCTGCGGTGGAATGATCTTCCTCGGCCTGCAGGCATTCGAGTGGAACAAGCTGATCCTGCGGGAAGGGCAGTCGATCAGCCGCAACAATTTCGGCGCCACGTTCTTCATCCTGACCGGCTTCCACGGGTGCCACGTCTTCGGCGGGGTCTGCCTGCTGAGCGCCATCCTCGGGCGGGCGAGCCGGGGCGTGACGGGGGCCATCGTCGTCCCCATCGTCGCCGCCCTGCTCACGATCGGCACGCTGGTGATCACCTCGGCGACGCTCTCCGGGCTGGTCGGCATCGGGAGCGCCCTCGTCGGCAGCGGCCTCGTGTACATGGTGGCGAAGCTCCTGCGGGCGCCGACCAGCGTGTACAGCGCGCACAGCAACAACGAGGTGGAGATCGGCGCGCTCTACTGGCACTTCGTCGATCTCATCTGGATCCTCGTCTTCACCTTCGTGTATCTGGTGTAGGGAGGCACGATGACCGTCCACACTCCGGAGCAGATCGCCAAGGAAGAACGGCGCTACATGCAGGTGTTCGCCTGGCTCGCGATCCTGACCGCGGTCGAGCTCGGCGTGATCTACGCACCCATCGCCCGGATCGCGATCGGCGGCATGCTCGTCCTGCTCGCCGCCACCAAGGCCGCCCTGGTGGCGATGTTCTTCATGCACCTCTCGGCCGAGAAGCGAACCCTCGCCTACATCGCGCTCACGCCGGCGCTCCTCTGCGTGCTGCTCGTCTTCGCACTGCTTCCCGACCTGGGGGCCATCACCCGTGCCCTCACCCACGCCACGCCGCCGCCCGCCACGGCGCACGAATAGAACGCGCGTCGCGCTTGCGGTCGCCCTCGCGGCCGCGGCGGGCCTTGCCGTCTGGCTCCGGGTCTCCCGGCACCTTCCGGTCCTGGGGACGGTGCCGGCCTTCGCGCTGGTCGAGCGGTCGGGCACTCCGCTCACGTCGGCCGACCTGTCGGGCCACGTGTGGATCGCCGACTTCGTCTTCACGCGTTGTCCCGACGTCTGTCCGCTCCTCTCGCAGCGGATGGCGACGCTGCAGCGCACCCTCGCGCAGGCCAGCGATCCCGTGCGTCTCGTCTCGTTCAGCGTCGATCCAGCGCACGACACCCCGCAGGTGCTCGGCGACTACGCCCGCCACTTCGGCGCAGGAGACCAGTGGCTCTTCGTCACCGGCGCACGCGACGCGATCCTGGCGCTCCTGCGTGACGGCTTCCGGGTCGCCTTCGCAGACGACGGGCCGCGCGAGTCACCCATCACCCACAGCGATCGCTTCGTGCTGGTCGACCGGCAAACGCGCATCCGGGGCTACTACCACGGCGGCGACGCCGCCGACCTCGAGCGGCTCGTCCACGACGCCGGTGTGCTGAGCGGCGGGGAGGCCGTGATCCCGTTCACCTCCCTGCCGGCGCTGAACGCGACGCTCAACGGCGCGAGCGCTCTCCTCCTGGCCGCGGGCTACCTGGCAATCCGACGACGCCGCGTGCACGTCCACCGGGCCTGCATGGCGGCGGCGTTTGCGACGTCGGTGGTGTTTCTCGCCTCCTATCTGACGTATCACCTGCAGGCAGGCACGACCCGCTTCCCTGGCCAGGGCTGGGTACGCCCGCTGTACTTCTCGCTACTCGGCACCCACACCGTGCTGGCGGCGTCCATCCCGCCGCTCGCGGGGATCACGCTCGGCCTCGCCCTGCGCGGCCGTTTCACGCGACACGCCCAGCTCGCGCGGTGGACGCTCCCGGCGTGGTTCTACGTCTCGGTGACGGGCGTCGTCATCTACTTCGTGCTGTACCACCTCTACGCGCCGGCCTGAGCCGTCGCCGTGCCGGCGAGCGTCAGGCCGCCGCGCTCCGGCGGGCGGTAGCAGCGGCGACACCGAACATCGCGGCGCCGAACAGCACCGTCACCCCGAGCGACAACGCGAGTCCGGGCAGCTCCCCCGCCGGCATCGGACTCGGGAAGGCGAGACAGCGGCGCAGGGCGGCGAGGCCGTAGGTCAGCGGGTCGAGCCGCATCACCCAGGCGAGCGGCGACGCCACACCACCCGCGGGAAAGAAGGCTCCCGAGAGCAGCCAGATCGGGATCAGGATCAGATTCATGATCGCGTGGAACCCCTGCGTCGACTGCAGGCGCCAGGCGATGACCAGGCCGAGGCTGGTGAGCGCGAATCCAAC
This sequence comes from Binatus sp. (SeqCode), assembly GCA_035476275.1. Classification (GTDB taxonomy): domain Bacteria; phylum Desulfobacterota; class Binatia; order DP-6; family DP-6; genus DP-23. The sequence goes on from DATILR010000393.1 coordinate 4,109, forward strand.
CAGCGCCAGGACGACCACGCTGGCGAGCAGCCCCGGCAACGAGAGCGAGAGCCCGGCCAACGGGGCAAGCGCCAGGAGGAGGGCGCCCTGGCCTACCGCGAGCGTCGTCCCGCCGAGCGCCTGCCCCAGGACGATTCCCGAGCGCGCGAGGGGCGACGCGAGGACCCCCTGCAGGAATCCGCTCTGTCGATCCTCGACCGTCGAGATGGTCGCGAAGATCGCCGTGAAGAGCAGCACGAGGACGAGGATGCCGGGGTAGAGATAGGCGAGGTAGCCGAGACCGGCGGGGGCGCCCGGGGGACGAAAGGACGGCGAGAGCCCGCTCCCCAGCAGCAGCCAGAAGAGCAGCGGCTGCACCAGCGCTCCCGTCACGCGGCTCCGCTGCCGAGCGAAGCGCAGGATCTCGCGCCACCAGAGGCTGCCCACCGCGCGCATCAGCTCGTCCCCGCCGCCGCGAAGCGTCGGCCCGTCAGGTGCACGAAGACGTCTTCCAGGGTCGGCTTCCCATAGGTGATCGAGCGGATCTCGTCGGGAAACGCGTCGACCAGGCGGGGAACGATCTCGTGGGCGCGCGGCGCCTCCAGCCGAACGGCCCCGTCGACCACCGCCGCCTCGAGGCCCAGCCGGAGTCGCACGCGCTCCCGGAGTCGCTCGGCGGAGGCCACCTGGATGACGAGAACCTCCCCCCCCAGCGCGGCCTTCAGCTCCTCCGGCGCGCCGAGGGTCACCACACGCCCACGATCGAGGATGGCGACGCGGTCCGCCCGCTCCGCCTCGTCGAGATGATGGGTGGTCAGGAGAACCGTGATGCCGTCCCGGTCCCGCAGCTCCCCGAGGTGGGCGAGAAACTCCCGGCGCGCGAGCGGGTCGAGGCCGGTGCTGGGCTCGTCGAGCAACAGCACCTCCGCGCCGACCACGAGCGCCTTCGCGAGCTCGACCCGGCGGGCGAGCCCACCCGACAGCCGGCCGACGCGCTCGCCACGTCGTTCGGTAAGCCCGAACCGCTCGAGCATGGCGGCCACCCGAGTGCGCAGCGTCGCTCGCGCGAGCCCATAGAGGGCCCCGTGGTGGAGGAGATTCTCCTCGACGCTCAGCAGCTTGTCGATGCTCGGCTGCTGAAAGACGACCCCCATCTGGCGCCGCACGGCATCGGCATCCCGCCGCACGTCGTGGCCGAAGATCCGGGCGCTGCCCTCCGTGGGCTCGAGGAGCGTGGCGAGGATCTTGAACAGCGTGCTCTTGCCACTGCCGTTCGGCCCGAGCAGCGCGACGATCTCGCCAGGCGCGACCGTGAGCGACACCCCATCGAGCGCGACGCGGTCACCGTAGCGTTGCCGCAGGTCGCGGAGCTCGACGGCGGGAACGCTCACGGCGGGCGCCGGCGCGCTCGCTCCCCCCGCTCGTCGGCCCGGGTCACGAGATAGTCCAAGGCGAGCCACAGGCTCCGGGCATAGCGGAAGAAGACGACCGGAACCAGCACACCGAGGCCCACGCCGAGCGTGAGCTGCTGCCGGAGGCTCAGCCCCACGAGCACGTCGAGCAGGAAGACGCTGCCGAGCGCCACCGCGGCGGTCGCGGCATAGTTGATGTAGATCGCCCCGACGAAGTAGCCGGGTTCCCGCTCGAAGCGCAGGCCGCAGGCGGCGCAGCGCTCGTGCATGGCAAAGAAACCACCGTAGAGGCTCGCCGCACCGCAGCGCGGACAGCGCAGCCGCAGCGCGCGACCGAGGACGCCAGCCGCAGACGGCTGCTGGAGCGGGAGCGCGGGCAGAGGGCTTCGAATCCCCGCCGGCGGCCGGCTCAGCCCCCGGCGGCCGAGTGGGAGACGGCGGGCGCCCGCCCCAGCGTCTCCTTCAGACGCCGGAGGGTCTGGAGCGTGGTGTCCATCTGCACCAGTCGCTCGACCAGCCGCTGCGCCTGCTCTGCCGCCCAGCCGATCTCCTGTCGACTGACCGCGTCGAGCGCCCGGCGGAGCTGCTCGTAGGCGGCGATCAGCTCACCGACGTTGCGGACACCGTTCTGCGCCAGCCGGCGCCCCAGCTCGCTGTAATAGCGGGACAGCTCCTCGGCGTCACGAGTGATGTCGATCGACATGCCATCCTCCCTCGATTGCGGCGCGCATCACCCCGCCGCCGGCGCGAGGTCGACCGCCGTGTCCTCGACGACTCGTTCGTATTGACCGCTCTGGCGCGTGAGGTCTACATGTCATTCTTCGGTGAGGCAACCACCGCAGGCGAGCGCCTCGGGGGCACACGCGGCCCCGCCGCGGGCGCCGCTCGATGCGCTTCGCCTCGAGCAGTTCATCGATCTGCAGCGGGGGCTCCTGTCGGGAGCCACCGACCCCGAGGCGCTGGCGGAACGTCTGGTCCAGGGTGCGACCCTGCTCCTCAGGGTGGAGGGAGCCGCGGTCGGCGTCCTCGACAACGGCCGCTATCGGCTGCTCGCGACCTACGGACTGGCCGTCGAACATCGTGCGCAGTACGAGGCGCGATCGGTACCGGATCCCATCGTCGGCTCCCCGCTCGGTGCGGGGCGACCGCTGCTGCACACCTTCCTCAACGGCGGCGCCCCACCGCTGCGCGGTCTCCTGCTCCCCTTCGAGCTGGAGGGTACCAGCGGGGCGCTGCACCTCATCTTCGACACCGGACGATCGCTGACCGACGAGGACTTCGAGCTGGCACGCACCATCGCGTTGCTGGTCGGCGTCGCCCTGGCCAGCGCGCGGCAGCGGAGCCGGCTCGTCGACCTTGCCCGCCTCAAGGGCGATGCGCTCACCGCCATGGCCCACGATCTCCGCGCTCCACTGAACGCCCTCCTCGGCTACACGAGCCTCCTCGCCGAAGGCGCCTTCGGGTCGCTGAGCGACGAGCAACGGGAGATCGCGTCGACGCTCGAGCGCCAGGCGATCGAGCTCGTGGACCTGCTCGGCGCGACGCTCGACGTCGCCCGGCTCGAGACCGGGCGGCTGCCGGTGCGCGTGGAGGAGTTCTCGCTCGCGGAGGTGGTCACCACGCTCCTCGCGGGCACCTTCGCGCAGCCGACCCGGAGCGGCATCCTCCGCTGCAACCTACCGGCCGATCTGCCACTCCTGCACACCGACCGCAGCAAGCTGAAGCAGATCTTGCAGAACCTGATCGACAACGCCCTCAAGCACGGCGGCGGGGGTGTGGAGCTCGAGATCGTCGTCGCGCCGGGTCGCGATCTCCTTCGCCTGGTCGTCCGCGACAGTGGGCCGGGGATCGCCTCCGACCTCCTCCCGCACGTCTTCGAGCCCTTCCGGCGCGGCAGCGAGCGCGGAACGGGGTTCGGCCTCTACCTCGTGCGCTCGTTTGCCGAAGCGCTTGGCGGACGCGTCGTCATCCAGAGCCAGCCCGACAGGGGAACCACCATCAGCGTCGAGATTCCGGCTGTCGCGCCCGACGCGCGGCCCTGAGACTCGGGAGCCGGCCCGGCTATGCCGAGCCGTGCATCGCGCGCCCATCCCGCGAGAACCGCTCGACGAAATAGGCGCAGGTTCGGCGCATGCCCTCGGCGAAGTCGACCAGCGGTCGATAGCCGAGCAGCCGACCGGCCTTCGAGATGTCGGCGAGCGTGTGCCGCACGTCACCCGCCCGGGCCTCGACGTGGCGACGCGCCGGCGCGCGACCGAGGAAGTCCCCGATCGCCGCCGCGATGCCGAGGAGGCTGTGGCGGGTGCCGCACGCCACGTTGAAGACCTCGCCCGCCACGCCGGGCACCGTCATGGCGAGGATGTTGGCGCTCACGACGTTGTCGATGAAGGTGAAGTCGCGCGACTGCTCCCCGTCGCCGTGGATCTCGAGCGGCTCGCCGTCGAGCGCCTGCTGCAGGAAGCGCGGGATAACCGCCGAGTACTTCGACTCGGGGTTCTGCCGCGGGCCGAAGACGTTGAAGTAGCGAAGGCTCACGGTCTCCACCCCGTACAGTCGGGCAAACACCTGGCAGTAGTACTCGGCGGCCAGCTTGGAGACGGCGTAGGGCGAGATGGGACAGGTCCTCTGCGTCTCCACCTGGGGCAGCGTCGGATCGTCCCCGTACACCGAGGAGGACGACGCATAAACCACACGCCGCACGCCCGCATCACGGCAGGCGAGCAGGAGGCCCAGGGTGCCGTTCACGTTCACGTCGTTGCTGCTGCGCGGATCGTCGACGGAACGCGGCACCGACCGGAGCGCCGCCTGGTGGAAGACTCCAGTGGCCCCGGCCAGGGCCTTCTTGAGCGTGGCCGGGTCCCGCAGGTCGCCGAGCACCAGCTCGACCGACGGGACGCCCGCGAGATTCTCACGCCGTCCGGTGGAGAGATCATCCAGGACGCGGACCCGATCACCGCGGCGGACGAGCGCGTCGACGAGGTTCGAGCCGATGAAGCCGGCGCCACCGGTCACGACGTAGAGGTTGGCTTGCGTCACGGAGAAAGATTCTATGCAAGCGCTCCCGGGGTCGCAAGCAGCGAAGCGTGCGCCGGAATCAGGGCGCCCGGCCGAGATCGGCGGCAATTCCCGCAGGCGCGCCACGGCGCCGGACCGCCACCTCGCTCGCCACCCGCATCGCCTCGAGCAGGTTCCGGTGGTCGGCCCGGTTCGTCCCGGCGATGTCGAACGCCGTCCCGTGTCCCACGGAAGTCCGGATGAGCGGGAGCCCGACCAGCAGCGTGACCATGACACCGAACCCCAGGAGCTTGACCGCCATCAGCCCCTGGTCGTGGTAGAGCGCTAGCGTCAGGTCATAGGCCCCGTCACGGGCCTTGAGGAAGATGGTGTCACCCGGGAGCGGCCCGACCGCATCGATTCCCTGCGCCCGCGCCGCCGCGATGGCGGGCACGATCGCCTGCTCCTCCTCGCGCCCGAAGGCCCCCGCCTCGCCCGCATGCGGGTTGAGCCCGGCGACGGCCAGGCGGGGGCGCGCGACGCCGAGGTCGCGGAGGGCCGCATCGGCGAGCCGCAGGCACGCGAGCACGCGGTCCACGCGCAGGTAGTCGCAGACGGCGCGCAGCGCCATGTGGTTCGTCACCAGCATCACCCGGAGCGAGCCGAGCAGGAGCAGCATCGCGGGCCTCGTGCCGGTCAGCTCGCCCAGGATCTCCGTATGCCCCTCGTAGCGATGACCGGCGGCGTGCATCGCCTGCTTGTTGAGCGGCGCCGAGACGATCGCCTCCACCTCTCCCGCGAGCGCCAGGCGTCCGGCCTCCTGCGTGTAGTGCACGGCCGCCGCTCCGTTGGCCGCGCTCACCTCCCCCCAGCGATGCGTCGTGCCGTCGAGGCGATGATGGTCGATGAGCTCGATGCGACCCGGCTCCCCCTGCGCGTCTGCCGGTCGCGCAAGCGGCCGCATCGGAAGATGGACGCCTGTGATCTCCATGGCTCGGCCCAGCACGCTGGCGTCGCCCAGGACGACGGGGATGCACCGCTCGGTTGCCGCCGGATCCGCCAGCGCCTTGACGATGATCTCCGGGCCGATGCCGGCCGCGTCTCCCATCGTCACCGCGATGCATGGACGGTCCGTCATTCGGCCGCCTCGAGGCCGGCGACCCGCCGTGCGCCCCCGACGTCCCACCCCGACGGCGCAGCGCCGGAACGCGGCGCCAAAACCCGCCTGTATATCTCCTCGAGGCGGTCGAGCACGTCCTCCCACGCCCGTGGACTCTCCACCGCCTGCCGGGCGGCGAGGCCGAGGCGCTCCCGCTCCCCTGGGTCGCGGAGGAGCGCGACGATGGCCTCGCCGAACGCCTCCTCGTCACTGTCCGCGACCACGCGCCCCGTCACCCCGTCGATCAGACCCTTCGCCGATGCCGCCGATGCGACGATCGCCTTGCCGGCCGCCATGTAGTTGAGCAGCTTCATCGGGAACCCCGAGCGCTCCACCCTCGGGCACACGGCCACGTCGGCGCTCGCGAGACGCTCCCGCATCTCACCATAGGACCGGGCGCGTACGACCTCCACCCCCTGCAACAGGCGCGGGGGAGCCATGAGGGAGACGTCGGACGGCACGTGCGTGACGAGGACCAGCGTGGCATCCGGAACCTCCTGCCGCACGCGCACGAAGCTGCGGAGCAGGGCCTCGAGGTTCTGGTAGCGATCCAGGTTACCCGCATAGCAGACGAGACCGGTCGAGGGACGCCCCGCCGGAGGCTCCTGGTGTCGCTCCTCGGGTGGTCCCGTGGGCACGAGGCAGGCAAGGTCGCTCGCACGCACGCCGCGCCATCGCAGCAACTCACCCAGCTCCTCCGTCACCGCGATGCAGTAGTCGGCGCGACACGGCACCTGCCCGTCGAGAAATCGACCGACTGCGCTGGCCAATCGCCTGCCGAGGCGGCTCTGGAAATACGTCGGGAGCTCCTCGGCGAGCGCGTTGTGGCCATGGTACACGAGCGGGCGGCCGGTCAGGCGGGCGACGAGGAGACCGGCGATCGCCGCCTCGTAGTTGTGCGCGTGGATGATCTCGACGGCCTCACGCCGGACGCACCGCCACAGCCGCAGGATGAGCGCGAGGTCGCGTACGAGGCGGCCGGGATGCAACCCCGGGCGTTCATCCGCCCGCGCGCCATGGCTCACGACGTGGATCTCATGGCCACGCGTCGCGAGCCCGCTCGTCAGGTGCCGCACCAGGACCTGCGAGCCGCGCAGCGCGGGGTACGGTCCGGCAATCGCGAGGGCGATCCGCATCGCCGCTAGAGGTAGCCCAGGGCCTCGAGCCGCGCCGCCAGCTCGTCCGTCGCGTCGCTGTCGAATGGCACCGAGCCCGCCGGGTCGTCGGCGAGCGGGTCGGCCGTCAAACACGGCATCGCAGCAAGGGCCGCCCTGATCGGCCGCCCATCGAGTCCGAGCGGGACGTCCATTCCGACCAACGCCAGAAGGGTCGGCAGGACGTCGACGATGTCGGCCGTGGCCAGCTCCCCCGCCGCCCGCACCCCCGGTCCCGCGAGCACGAAGAGCCCGTCGCGGCGATGCGCGCCGTTCATCCCGCGCCCGCGCCCCGCTCCGTACTCCGCGGGCCGCAGACGGCGGAGCGCGGGCCCCGGGCCGTCGCTCCGCAGACAGGAGCTGCTGTAGCCATCCATCAGGGCGAGCTCGAGCAGGAGATCGGGTGCCCGCTCGACGAACGGACCGCGGTAGATCTCCTCCCGGCGCCACACGCGTCGCACTATGGGACGTCCGCTGTCGTCACGCCAGTCGCCGAGCGCCGCGACGACACGGGCCAGCGTCTCTCCGGCCCTGGCGGGTGAAACTATCCCTTCCGGCTCGCGGCCCGCGAGGTTGAGCCAGACGTGCGGGTGGTAGTCGAGCTCCTCCGAGTAGGCGAGCGTCCGCCTCCAATCGATGCCACCCAGGCGGTGGATGCCCTCGACTCGTGCGGCAGCTCCGGCCACCCGTCGCAGCAGCCGCGCCTGGAGCGGATGCGGCACGGCGCCCAGGGCGCCCGCGCGGAGGAGAC
>DATILR010000394.1:0-21143 GCA_035476275.1 Binatus sp. (SeqCode)
GCACTCGCGCGGCGGCTCGCCGCCCTGAAAAGCCCGGCATTGATCATGTGGGCCGCGAGCACGTCGAGTGCGGCCGATACGGCGGCGCGGGCCGAGGCCGAAGGATATCAGGTCGCCGTGGTCGAGGGGCACCGGATGCGATCCGACGGCAAGCTGCTGCGGTGGACGAACATCTTCGTGACCGGCCACTGCGGCGGGACGCTCGTTCCCTTCTTCGTCGAATGGCAGGGCGGCCCGCACCCTGCGGTCGATGGTGCAGCCGGCCTGCAGCTCCACGGTCTCCGTGCCGAGACGCCGGAAGTCGAGGCGTTGCGCGCGGTGCTGGAGGCACTCGACGTCCGCCTTTCGGTCTCGAAGGCGCCCGCCGCCCGGCTCGTCGCCGTGCTCGACACGCCGCGCGGTCGAATCGAGCTGGCGGGTCCCTAGCGCGAAGGGCGTCGAGCCGAGGAGTCACATGGCCATGAAACTCTACGCCCATCCCTGAGATTCGTCAGGGCCAGAGGGAGGAAACGGGATGAGCGCCAGTGTCCCCCGATTCGTCACGGGCGCACCGACCGAGCACATCGTGGCCGGTCTTCGTGAGCACGGCGCTGCGATCGTCGAGGGAGTCCTCGACCCCGACCTGCTCGCTCGCTTCAACGCCGAAATCGACCCGATCCTCGAGCAGGTGAGCCCCGACCGCTCCTACTTGAACCCGGCGATCGACTACTTCTACGGAGATCGCGTTCGGCAGATCACGGGCGTGGCGGCACGCTCGCGGGTCTTTGGTGAGGAGATCCTCTGTCATCCCTTCTACGCCGACATCTGCGATGCGATCCTGGGGCCGAGCTGCTCGCGCTACCAGCTGAACGTGGCCCAGGTGATGGATCGAGGCCCCGGCGCCGAGCAGCAGCTCTTGCACCGCGACGAGGATGTCTGGGTCCATCTGCCGCGGCCGCACGCCGAGGTGCAGCTCGCCTCGGTGATCGCGCTGGTCGACTTCACGGCCGAGCTCGGAGCGACGGTCGTGGCTCCGGGGAGCCACCGCTGGGAGCGCGAGCGACAGCCACAGCCCGAGGAACTCGCCTGCGCCGAGATGCCGGCGGGCTCGGCCGTCCTCTACTTGGGCTCGACGATCCATGCCGGCGGGCGGAATGCTACGGCAGACCGTTGGCGTCGCGGCATGCACATGAGCTTCGTGGTCGGCTGGTTGCGTACCGAGGACAACAACTACCTGAGCACGCCCCCGGACGTCGCGCGCACCTTGCCGCGGCGAGCGCAGGCGCTGCTGGGCTATGCCGCGCACGATGCGATGGCTGCCGGCGGTGGCTACCTCGGCACCGTCGACCTCCTCGACCCCATCGATCTACTCGCGCAGGGGAAGCTCTAGCGGACCGATCGTCCCTCTCGCTCGCCGCATCCCCGCATGATCGTGAGGCGGCGGCAGCCCGCGGGCGTCGCTAGCCCAGGGTGATCCCGCGCCCGCGAAAATGCACGGCCAGGCAGATGCCCACGTTCCGCGCCAGATCCGGATCGGAGTTGAGGAGGTAGATCTCCGGTCCCACCCGCCAGAGCTCGCGCTCGACCCGCGTAGGCTCACCCCACGCCAGTCGGCGGCGGGCCACCTCGGCGACGAAGAGACCCACGAGCTTGTCGCGCATGCGGAGCGTCGTGTCGGCGAGGAAGAGCGCGCAGTCGGGGCGGAGGGTGTCGACCCGGTCGAGGAACGCGCGCACCTCGCTCGCGACGATCTGCCGCGGCGGCGCCGACTTCGTCTCGACGTAGATCACCTCGCCCTCGGCGCACGCGACCACGTCGTAGTCGCCGCCGTGGGCGGCGCCGTGGACGCGGAGACCCGCGGCGGCCGCGCAGCCGAACTCGCGAGCCAGGACCTCGGCCACGTACCACTCGAGCGTTCCGCCAAAGGAGACGATGCGGCGCTCCCGGACGCGGTAGCGTCCCCGGCCGCGCGGCTCGACGAGCTTCGCCGTGGCGAGGAAGCGGAGGTAGCGAGCGGCGACCGCCGCCGACACGTAGCGGGTGAGCGCCGCTGCGCGAAGGTCGGCGGGCCGACGGAGGACGTCGCGTAGGAAGAGCCGGTAGGAGTAGTGACCGAGGAGTGCGTAATGACGTCGGCGGGCTGCGCCAGCGGCTACCAGGAGTGGCGTCGGGTCCCGCTCGCCGTTCCACCGCAGGCCACGCCGACGAAGGGCGTCGCGTACGACTTCTTCCCCCGGGGTGAGGTGTCGGCGGCTTGGCGACGGCATGCGCTTCGGCTAAACACGGCCGGGACGCATGGCCGACGAGCCCGAGAAGGAGTGCTGCCGGCGGACCCGCGAACGCTGGATGGAGCGGATCCGTGCGTACTTCACGTCGTACCCGGTGATCAAGGACGTGCCCTGCGACCAGTGCCTGGAGATCATCGAGATCCGGGTCTACGGGTACCCCGTCGCGTGATGACCGCGAGCTACTCCGGCCGGGCGGCTCTTCGCAACCCGACGGGCGTCGCCTGAGGGGCTGCCCGTGATCGCGTCCGAGCCGACGGTGCTCCCGGACGACGCCTCCAACCGCGCGCTGGTCGACAACGTGCACCCGCGGGCGTGGACCAACCCGACGCCGTCGGGGCGCTACAACCTGGTGGTGCTCGGCGCGGGGACGGCGGGCCTGGTTGCGGCGGCGGGGGCCGCCGGCCTGGGGGCGCGCGTCGCGCTCGTCGAGCGCCGACTCATGGGTGGCGACTGCCTCAACTTCGGCTGCGTGCCCTCGAAGGCGATCCTGCGGGCCGCGCACGTCGCCGCGCTCGTGCGCGAGGCGGAGGGCTATGGCGTGGCGGTCGATGGCCCGCCGCGGGTCGACTTCGCCGCGGTGATGGCGCGCATGCGCCGCCTCCGCGCCGCGCTCTCCCCGACCGACTCCGCGTCCCGTTTCCGCGGCCTCGGTGTCGACGTCTACTTCGGTGACGCGCGCTTCGCCGGGCCCGACACGGTGCTCGTGGAGGGCCGGCAGCTCCGCTTCAGCCGGGCCGTGATCGCCACCGGCTCGCACGCGGCCACGCTCCCCGTCCCGGGTCTCGACGCGACGGGCTTCCTCACCAACGAGACGGTCTTCTCGCTCACCGACCTGCCGCGCCGTCTGCTCGTGATCGGCGCCGGGCCGATCGGCTGCGAGCTGGCGCAGGCCTTCCGGCGGCTCGGTAGCGAGGTGGCGATCGTGAGCCTCGACCCGCGGCTTCTTCCCCGGGAAGATCCCGACGCCGCGGCGATCCTCACGTCGCGCTTCGAGCGCGAGCAGATCGGGCTCCACCTGGGGGCGCGCCTGGTGCGGGTCGAGGCCGGGCGGGAGGGCAAGGTGATCGTGTTCGACCGGGGCCGCGGCGAGGAGCGGGTCGCGGGCGACGTGATCCTCCTCGCCGTCGGCCGGGTGCCGGACGTGGAGGGGTTCGGGCTGGAGGCGGCGGGCGTGCGCCACGAGCGGGCGGGAGTCATCGTCGACGACCGCCTCCGCACCACGAATCGCCGCATCTACGCCGCGGGCGACGTCTGCTCGAGCTACAAGTTCACGCACGCGGCCGATGCCACGGCGCGCATCGTCATCGAGAACGCGCTCTTCTTCGGCCGGAAGACGGCGAGCGCGCTCGTCATCCCGTGGTGCACGTACACCGACCCCGAGATCGCGCACGTCGGCTGGACGGAGGCGGAGGCGCGCGAGCGCGGGCAGGACGTCGCGACCTTCACGGTGCCGCTCGCGGAGGTCGATCGCGCCGTCCTGGAAGGCGGGACCGAAGGGTTCGCGCGCCTGCACCTCGAGCGCCGCCGCGGGCGCATCCTCGGCGCCACCCTGGTCGCCCGCCACGCCGGGGAGACGATCGGCGAGGTGGTGCTGGCGATGACCGCGGGCCTCGGCATCGATGCGCTCGGCCGCACGATCCATCCGTATCCGACGGTCGCCGACGCGCTCCGCCGCACGGCGGATGCACAGCGCCGCACGCGCCTCACGCCGCGGGTGCGGCGCCTCTTCGAGCGCTACTTTCGCTGGCGGCGCTGACGCGTGCGGGTCGACGTCCCGCCGTCCCTCGGCATCTCCGTCGTGATCCCGGTCCTCGACGAGGAGCTCCGCATCGGGGAACGGCTCATGGAGCTCGGCCGGATGGCGGGGATCGTCGAGGTGATCGTGGTCGACGGCGGAAGCCGCGACCGGACCGCGGAGATCATCCGCAGCTTCCCGGAGGTACGCCTCGTCTCCGCGCCGCGCGGCCGGGGCTCGCAGATGAACGCGGGCGCCCGGATCGCGACGGGCGAGGTCCTGCTCTTCCTCCATGCCGACGTCCGCCTGCCGCTGGACGCCGCGACCTGGGTGGGGCGGGTGCTCGAAGACCCGGCGGTCGTGGCCGGGGCCTTCCGGACCTGGACGGTGCCGGACGCCGGTCGCTCCTGGGTGACGCCACTGCTCCACCTGGCCGACCTCCGCTCGCGTTTCACGCGCCTTCCCTACGGCGATCAGGCGCTCTTCGTCCGTCGCGACGTCTTCGAGCGGGTCGGCGGCTTCCCCGACCAGCCGTTGATGGAGGACCTCGAGCTCTCGCTGCGCCTCCGACGCGTCGGCCGGATCGCGACGGCGCCCGCGACCGTGCGCGTATCAGGGCGACGCTTCCTGGTGCGGCCGATCCGGTCGGCCGTCCAGATGCGACTCTTCCCGCTGCTCTACCGTCTCGGCGTGCCACCGGGGCTGCTGGCGCGGCTGTACGGCGACCCGCGCTAGCGGGCGGACTGGCGTCGTGCCGCCGGGGAGCGGTACTCTTCGCGGGTGAGTGAAGCGTGGTTTCAGCTGCTCCGCGGCGTGGCGTTCGTCGCCGCCGTTGCCCTCGCCCTGGGGCTGCAGCGCCTGACGCCACACGCTCGCCCACGCGGGAGCTGGCAGGTGAACGGAGGCCTCTGGTGTGTCAACCTCCTCGTCGTGGGGCTGGCGTGCGGTGCGTGCGCCTGCACGGTCGCGCGCTGGGCGGCGGGAGCGCGCTTCGGCGTGTTGAACGTCGTACCGATGCCGGGCTGGTGCGCCGTGCCCGTCACGCTCGTCGCGCTCGACTTCGTCTCCTACGGCTGGCATCGCGCCAACCATCGCATACCCTTCCTCTGGCGTTTCCATCGGGTGCATCACACCGATCCCTCGCTGACCGTGTCCACGGGGGTCCGCTTCCATCCCGGCGAGCTTCTCCTCTCTTTTCCCGTTCGGTTGGGTGCGGTGGCGCTGCTCGGTGCGTCCGCCGAGGCGGTGGTGCTGTTCGAGGCCTGCTTCACCGTCGCCAACCTCCTGGAGCACGGCGACATCGACCTCCCGCTCCGCTTCGAGCGTGCGCTCGGACGCGTCTGCGTCACGCCCGCGCTGCATCGACGTCACCATGCGAAGCTCGGCCCCGATCGGGATCCCAACTTCGGCACGATCTGGTCGATCTGGGATCGCTTGCTCGGCACCTTCGTCGACAACGATTCGGCGACCGCCGTCGACACCGGCCTTCCGGGGTTCGACCACGTGACCCTGCCGCGTGCCCTCGTGCTGCCGTTGCGGCGAACGGCGTAGGACGGGCCGACCATGACGAGCCCGGAACAGCGGCTGACGATCGACGTGGGCCCGCGCGCGCTCGAGGCGTGTCTCGTCGACGTCGGGGTCGCGAGGTGTGCCGGGGCGATCCTCTGCCATCCCCACCCCGAGTACGGTGGCAGCATGGACAACGCCGTCGTCGTGACGGTGGCGCGCGCGCTCGGGGCCGAACGGTTCACCACGCTGCGCTTCAACTTCGGTGGGGTGGGACGGAGCCAGGGCGGCTTCAGCGGCGGGCCGGCGGAGATCGACGACGCCCGGGCAGCCCTGACGATGCTCACGCGTCTCCTCCCTTCCGGCACGCCGCTCGTCGTCGTCGGCTACTCCTTCGGTGCCTGGGTCGCGCTCCGCCTGGCGGCCGGGACGTCGGGGCTGCGGCACGTCGTCGCCATCGCCCCTCCGCTCGACTTCCTCGACTGGGGCTTCCTCGATGCCGTGCCGGCACCGATCACGTTCGTAGCCGGGGAGCGGGATCAGTTCTGTGGCGCCGCCCACCTCGGTTCCGTGCTCGCGGCACACGCGGGACGGATCGATCTGCGGACCATCGGCGGAGCGGACCACTTCTTCGTCGGGCGCGAGGACGAGGTGGCGACGGCGGTCAGGGACGTGCTTCGCAGTGTCGCTTGAGGTTGCTGAGCGAGGCCGCGACTGCCGCCCGCATCCGCGGGCCGATGTAGACGCGGTCGACGAGTCCCCCGACCAGCGGGAGCGCCGTACGGATGGCGAGGTCCGCGCTCAGCTCGCAGCCGTGGACGCGCGGTGTGAGCGTGTAGGTCTCCTCGAAGCGGAAGGGTCCGAGGGCGAGCGACGAGCGGAGGATCCGCTCGTCGACGACCTCGCGTGGACGGTCATGCAGGACCCGGAAGAGACCGTGTGGGAAGCGCCAGCGGACGTGCTGGCCGGGCCGCGGGTAGTCGGAGGGGGCGTCGAGGGCCTGCGTCACGCCGCTGTCCCAGGCGACGACCTCGCTGGGCTCGACGAGCGCACGCCACACGCGCGCCGGCGTCGCCGCGATCTCTTCGCTCACCTGGAAAACGTAGGGCGTGTGCTCAGGCCTCGGCGGTGCGGGGCAGGGCGCGGACGAGCTCTGGCGCCCGCACGAAGAGCGCGATCGCGGCGATCGTGATGACGACGCCGCCCGCCGCGAGTGCCGACGGGACGCCGATGTGGTCGCCGACGAGCCCCACGAGCAGGCCCCCCGTGGTCGCGAAGCCGAACAGGATGACGGTCATCATGCTCATGATGCGCCCCCGCATGCCGTCCTCGACCGCGAGCTGGATGGTGGTGTTGATCGATGCCACGCAGACCGTCTGCAGGACTCCCATGACGAAGAAGAGACACGCCGTGCCGCGCACGCTCCGCACGACGGCGAATGTGCCGAGGGCCGCGCCGAAGAGGATGGCGCTCCCGGCGGCGAGGAGGCCCTTGCGGGGAAGGTCGCCGGCCGCGGAGAGGCCGAGGCCGCCCACGACGGCGCCGCATCCGACGGCCGCCATCAGGTAGCCGAGGCCCGAGGCGTCGAGCCCGAGCGTGTCCCGAGCGAGGGCCGGGAGGAGGATGATGTAGGGAAACCCGAAGACGCTCATCACGGCGGCGAGGAGGAGCGCCGGACCGATCACGGTATGGCGGCGGGCGTAGCCGAGGCCCTCGCGCAGCGCGCGCGCGATGGGCGGCGGAGCGACCACCGGCCGGTCGGGGAGGCTGATCTGCGCGAGGACGAAGGTGAGGAAGAAGAAGCCGGCGCTGTTGACCGCGAAGCAGCCGGCGGGGCCGATCCTCCCGTAGAGCGTGCCCGCGACCGCCGGCCCCAGCGTCCGCGCCAGGTTGAACTGCACCGAGTTGAGCGAGATCGCGTTCAGCAGCTCGTCGGACCCGACCAGGCTCGGCACGATGGCTTGCATCGCCGGCCCCCAGAGCGCGGAGGCCGTCCCCGCCACCATCGCGATCGCGATCACGTGCCACACCGCGAGGTGGCCCGACGCGGTCAGGAGCGCGAGGGAGAGCGCGGTGAGGGCGATCACCGTCTGGCTCCCGAGCATGATGGTCCGGCGGCTCGCCCGATCCGCGATCGCCCCCCCGACCAGGCCGAGGACGAGGATCGGCATGTTGCCGCAGAAACCCACCGTGCCGAGCAGCGAAGCCGAGCGCGTCATGCCGTAGACGAGCCAGCCGAGCGCGATCTGCTGCATCCAGAAGCCGACGTTCGACACCAGCGAGCCGGACCAGAAGAGGCGGTAGTTCCGGTAGCGCAGCGGACCGAGCACGGCGCGACCTCATCACGCGCGTACACCATGGTCAAACCGGCCGGCTCGCCGCTCGTGGACCGAGCGCGCGCGTCTCACATCTCGGCGGCGTCCCCGCCCTTGGGTGCGGCCGGCGTCCGGAGCAGCTCCTCGAACAGTGGCGCGTACTCGGCACCCCAGCCGTTCGTGGTGCGGTACCAGGCCTGAAAGGCCTCCATGCTCCCGGCGAAGCTCACCTCGGGATGGTAGCCGAGGACCTCGCGCGCCCGGTCGCAGGCGTGCCGGAGGCCCCGCAGCTGGAGGCGGCAGAGGCGCTCGTCGAAGGCCGGATGGACGGCGCGCGGGCGTCGCCGCTTGGGCGGGCGCAGGATGCCGTCGAGCCGTTCGCGTGCGCCGCCGGGAAGGAACCGGATCCCGCTCCTCGTCAGCTGGAAGAGCTTGGTGATCAACGGGTCTTCCTGGAGGATGGTCCGCACCTGGTGCGACGCGATCAGACGCTTCATGCGTCGCCCGAGCGTCGAGGGTGCCGTCTTGACCGAGCCGAGCCAGCCCGATGCCTCGTCACGCGAGATCGAGGGCAGCGGCTTCGGCCGTCCCGCGAGGTCGACCAGCGGCGACGTGAACTGGCGCCAGGTCGTGCCGGCGTCGTCGTTGACGAACAGGCGCTGCGCGTCCGCGGTCGCGCAGGAGAGGGCCAGCTCGATCGCCTGGGCCAGGTTCTGGACGTCGACCAGGTTGATCACCGCGTCGCCCCCATCGACGAGCGCCAGACGCCCCTCCTGGATGGCCTGGAGCACCCGCAGGACGAACATCGAGTAGGCGCCGCCGATGTACGGGGGGCAGAGGATCACCGAGGGCAGCCCGCGACGGCAGGCGGCCTGCACGAGCTGGTCCTGGCGGAGCTTGTTCCAGCCGTAGGTGTCCCGGACGGGTCGGGTGGGCGCGTCCTCGTGCACGGCCTCCGGCGGAGGGGGATCGCCGTAGACCGCGACGCTGCTCAGATGGACGAAGCGCTGCACGCCCTCGGCCAGGCTCGCCCCGAGCAGGTTCTCGAGCCCGCGCAGCATCACCTCGCGCGGCCCGCTCGAGCAGTTCACCACGTGCGTGCAGCCGCGCAGCGCCGTGCGCAGCGCCTCGGGCGAGAGGAGCTCCACCGTGCGGAGGTCGAGCGCATGCCGTGACAGGCGCCAGGCGCTCCCCGTGCTGTGGATCAGCGGGACGACGGTGTACTGCCCCCGGGCGAGGAGGCGCTCGACCAGCGTCGCGCCCACGAACCCCGACGCCCCGACGACGGCGATGCGGGTCAGGCGGTCTGGCGTTCTCGTGGCGGGCACGCGTACCAGTCCGTTCGCATCGGCTGCCGGCAGGTGTAGAGCGCCTCGATCAGGCGCAGGGACTCGACTCCCTGCTCCGCGGAGACCGTCGCCGGCCGCCCCGTCTGAGCCGCCTCGACGAAGTCTTCCAGCTGGAGCTGGAAGTGCCCCCGCTCGCGATGCCCGAAGCCGTGGCGCTCGCGGACGATGGTTTCGACCGACGGCTGGCTGCGCGGGCGGAAGACGATCTTCTTCAAGTCGTCGAGCAGGACGACCATGCCCTCGTCCGTCTCCATGACGAAGCCGCCCTTGAGCGACACCGTCTTCGAGAAGCGCACCCGTCCCTTGAAGCGCCCCCGGGAGGTGTACCCGAAGTGCGCGAGCGCGTTCGCCTCCGGACCGCCGTCGGCGTCATCCTCGTAGGCGATCTCGTCCGGGTAGCCGAACCACGAGAGCATGCGGTCGAGGAAGTGCGTGCCGGTGACCATCACGACGCCACCCCCGGTGGCGCGCCGGTCGAGGGTATAGCCGGTGAGCGGGGCCCAGCGACCCTTGCTGCCCGACTGATAGGCGAAGCGCCGGACCTCGCCGAAGTCCCCCGCCTTGAGGAGCTGCGCCATCACGCGCACGCTCTCGTCGAACCGGGTGGTGTAGCCGACGGCCACCGTCACGCCGCGCTCCCGGGCGGCCCGCGCGATGGTCTCGCCCTCCTCGACCGTCGTGGCGAGCGGCTTCTCGATCAGGGTCGCGACGCCGGCCTCGATGCACTTGAGCGCCACCTCGCAGTGCGTGAAGTTGGGCGTGGCGATGATCGCGCCGTCGAGCTCGCCGAGGACGTCGTCGAGCTGCGCCACGGCGCGCGTGCTCGCCCCGAACTCGCGCGCCAACGCCTGCCCGCGCGCCACCACCGGATCGACGATCGCGACCAGCTGCACGTTGGGCAGGGCGAGGGCCGCGGGCAGATGGGCGGACGCGGCGATCTTCCCCGCCCCCACCATAGCAAGACGGAAAGGCTGACGCATTGTCGATCCGTGGAAGCTCGACTATGCCGCGTGCCGTCCGGGTGTTCAAGGATGGCTTCGCCGGCCGGACCGGCTACAGCTCGGCGGCCAGATGCTCGGCGAGCCGCGTGGCGAGCGCCATGATGGTCACCTGGGGATTCACCTTGCAGGATGCGGGGAAAAGGCTGGCGTCGCCCACCCAGAGGCCGGGCGTGCCGTGCACGCGTCCCGCGGAGTCGGTCACCGCCGCACGCGGCTCCTCGCCCATGCGCGCGGTCCCCTGCGGGTGGAAGGCCATCATCTCGAAGTCGGCGGCGGGCAGGCGCGCCGTCTGGAGGGCGCGGGCCTCGTCGATCGAATGGAGCACGGGTCGCGAATGCACGCCCGAATAGACCTCGCGCGCACCGCCGGCGAAGAAGATCTCCGCCGTGAGGCCGATCGCGCGCGCGAGCTTCTGCGCATCGCGGCTGCCGAGGCGATAGGTGACGAGCGGAAACCGCCCGCGGCCGGCGCGGACGCGGCCGGCGGATTCGTCGGAGATGAGCGCGCCGAACGATCCCAGCCGGGCGTAGCGCGCCATGCGTTCCTTGTGCGTCGCACCCACCCCGGGCAGCACCGGTGCCTCGAGCGGCGGGGGCACGAACTGCCCCTGGATGAAGATCCCCTCACGTGTGAACTGATGCACGTTGTACGCCTGCGGCACCTCCTCCCAGCCGCGGACGTCCTCGTCGAAGAGCGCGCCCACCCGCGTGGCGGGGTGAATGTGCAGGTTCCGTCCCCGCAGGCGCGAGGGGTCGGGCACGCCGCTCTTCTCGAGCAGCGCCGGCGTGAGCAACGCCCCGCAGGCGACGACGACGTGGCGCGCGAGCACACGGAGCTCGCGTCCCGAGTCGTGCGCCCCGGCATCGGTGAAGCGACCGATCACGCCGATCGCGCGCCCGGCCGAGAGGAGCACCCGCCCCACGCGACAGCGCGTGTAGAGACGGGCCCCCGCGCTCAGCGCGCGCGGGACGTAGGAGACGTGCATCGCCTGCTTCGCGTCCTGCGGACAGCCGACGGCACACACGCCCGTGCCGAGGCAGCCACGCTCGTTGCGCGGGATGCGTCCCCCGGCGTAGCCGAGCCGCTCCGCACCCCGCTCGAAGAAGCGGCTGTTGCGGCCGTAGATGGCATCGGGGACCGGGTGGATGCCGAGCTCGGCTTCGACCCGTTCGAAGTACGGCCGCAGCGAGGGCTCGTCGACGCCGCGGACGCCGTGGCGCGAGACCCATTCGTCGAGCACGTAATCCGGGGCGCGGTAGCAGGTGCCCGAGTTGATCGTGGTGGTCCCCCCGACGCAGCAGCCGAGCGGAATCGGGATGGTCGGCTGACCGACGGCGCCGGTGAGCCCGCGGTTCCGGTAGAGCAGGTCGATCATCGTGCGCGGGTCGCCGGTGAAATGCTTGCCGGTGAGGAAGCTGCCCTCCTCGATCAGGACGACGTCGTGACCGCGGGCGGCGAGCTCGCGGGCGACGACGGCGCCGCCGGCGCCCGAGCCGATGACCACGACATCGGCGAGCTCGTGGACGTCGTGGGTGACGCCGGCCCCGTCGACCGTCATCTCCCGGCCCCCAGCCGAGCCGCGTGCTCTGCCGCATTCGGACCGGCGAGGAGCTTCTCGCGGAGGTACGCATCGTCGTAGCCGATGCTGGGCCAGATCTCGCGCCGCTCGTAGAAGTGGAGGAGAGCGATGAGCTTGAGGCTGGCGATGACCTGACGTCGGACGCCGAGCCGCGAGGTCTCCCAGCCGGCAAGGGAACGTGACCGCGCCTCGGGGTCGAGCCGCGAGAAGGGTCGGGCCCGTTCGAAGATCACCGGGCCGTACTCGATCACCCGGAGGAGGAGCCGGAGGCCGACCGGCCCGAGGCGGTGGAGGGAGGCGAAGTAACGCTCCACGGCGGCGTCGACATCGGTGTCGGCCGCGCCCGCGGGGAACGCGCCGCCCCGCGGGACGAGGGCGTCGAGCACGAGGCGGAGGCGTTCCCGGTCGAGAGCCGCCGCGCCCGGCTCCGTCGCTCCCACCGCGGCCCATGCTCCCAGGACGATGAGCGTGAGCGATCCGTCGACCAGCGCGTTCAAGAGATAGACGAACGCCGGCTGCGAGGCGACGAAGTACCCGAGGCAGGTGAGCGACGAGGTCGCCTTGCCCGCGGCGAGGATCGGCATCAGGTCGGCACGCCCGCGAGGATCGCGCGCGATCGCTGCGGCGAGCAGCGTCACGAGCGTCATGTAGGCGACGCCGAGCGAGAGCCAGAAGCGAAGCGCCGAGGCGGGGGCGGGGGGAAAGCCGAAGAGGCTGCCGGTGGCGTTAAGGAACCGGATGGTCCCGTCGGGGAAGGCGAAGAAGGTGAGCCCCGTCAGTGCGAAGGCGGCACACAGCGACCAGAAGAGGATGCGGAGCCCGCGGTCGAGTGAGCCGAGCACGGAGCCACGGATAGACGCCTGCCGTGGCGGGGGTCAAGCTCGTCGTCCAGCGCACGGGGACGGGGGTCCGGGGCACGCGAAGGCAGGATGGAGGGTTGCCCCCGTCCCCGTGCGCAATGTCGGCGATCGGCGCTAGAGGCTGTTCCTCAGCTGATCCACGCGGCTCATGAGGTGGCCGAACACGCGCGTGAGGGCGTCGGTGCACAGCGGGGAGAGCCCACGTCGGTTCCCGATGCGGCGGAGACTCTTCGTCGCTCGCCCGAGGGTGTGTGTCGCCCGCATCAGGAGCTGCTTCTGGAGGCGGGGGTCGGATCCCGAGGCGGCCGCCGCGATCAGGCTCGCCGCCCTGGCCGTGAGCTTCTCGATCTTCGCCGGCATGGGACGGCACACCGCCGGCTCGAGCGTGGCGGAGACCAGCAGGCAGGTGACGGCCTCGAAGCCACCGACCGGCCGGAAGACGCAGCCCGTGTTCGGGTCGCACGAGTCGTCCGTGCACGGGTCCCCGTCCTCGCAGCGGATGTCCGGGCTGGTGCAGGCTCCCGTCGCCGGATCGCACACGCCCGCGCTGTGGCAGGCGTCGGGCGCGGTGCAGCTGATCGCGCGGCCCCGGCAGGCGCCGGCCGTGCACGAGTCGGCCTCCGTGCATGCCTGGCCGTCGTCGCACGCCGTACCGTCGGGCAGGTCGAAGCACGTCCCGACCGCATGCGCCGGCGGCGCGATCCCCACCGTCAGCGCGAGGACGGAGAGCAGGGCCCCACGTCTGAGGAAGCCAGCCGCCGATACGTGCTCACCCTTCGAACGCATTCCGTGTCCCCGCCGCCCGGATCAGCCGGGGGGCAGGGTCGTGGTCTTAGGCCTGTGGTCGCGGGGCGTCAATAGGAAACTTGCAAGCTACCAGAATGACGTGGTGCGCCGCATGGCGAACGCCTGGATGCGCTGGCGACTGCTGCAGGAGCCCCGAGGCGGCGCCCCGCTGCGCACGGC
This sequence comes from Binatus sp. (SeqCode), assembly GCA_035476275.1. Classification (GTDB taxonomy): domain Bacteria; phylum Desulfobacterota; class Binatia; order DP-6; family DP-6; genus DP-23. The sequence continues at coordinate 13,579 of DATILR010000394.1, forward strand.
GGTGCCTGTGGCGAGTGCTGCGGCGACGGGTGGCATTCCCCGTGCGCGGGACGCGACGCTAGAGCGAGCCGTAGAGCGCGGCGAGCATTCCGGCCACGCGGGTGTCGCCCGTCGTCCCCGGCGACATCTTGTTCATGACGTAGGCCCAGCTCACGCCGGCGTCGAGGTCGGCGATGCCGAGCGAGCCGCCCCAGCCGCCGTGCCCGAAGGTGCGCGGGTTCGGCCCCAGGGGGAGCTGGGGGCTGCTGAGCATGAAGCCGAGCCCCCAGCGCATGGCGAGCGGCAGGACGAGATCACGGGCGTGGCGCTGCTCCGCGATGGCGGCGGCGAGCGTCCGCTCGCTCAGCAAGCGCACGCCGTCGAGCGCCCCGCCGCAGGCGAGGAGCGCCATGACGCGCGCGACGGAACGGGCGTTGCCGTGCCCATTGGCGGCGGGGATCTCCGCCCGCCGCCATTCGGGCCGATTGGCGAACTCCGCCCGCACGAGCGGGTTGCCCAGCACCTTGCCGAGCAGCGACTCCGGATCGACGGCTGCCGCGGGAGTCGCCGCGGTCTCCTGCGCCGTGGGGGGAACCATCTCCGCCACCCGTGCGTCCTCCGACGCCGGGAGTCCGATGTGGAAGTCGGCCGAGAGTCGCCGCGCCACCTCGTCGCGGAAGAAGGTGCCCAGCGTCGCGCCGGTGATCCGCCGGACGACCTCGCCCACGAGGTACCCGTAGGTGAGGGCGTGATATCCGCTGGCGCTGCCGGGTTCCCACCACGGCTCCTCGGCGGCGAGCGCCGACGTCATGCGCGTCCAGTCGTAGAGCGCGGCGCTGGGTAGGGGCTGGCGGATGGCTGCGAGTCCCGCGCTGTGCGTCAGGAGGTGACGCGTCGTGATCGCGTGCTTGCCCGCCATCGCGAACTCGGGCCAGTAGCGCGCCACGGGCGCATCCACGTCGAGCTGGCCGCAGTCGACGAGGATGTGCGCGCAGAGCGCGGTCATGGCCTTCGAGGTGGAGAACACGTTGACGATCGTGTCCCGTTCCCACGGCCGCGTCCGGGCCGCGTCGGCGTGTCCGCCCCAGAGGTCGACCACGAGGTTGCCGCCGACGATGGCGGCGAACGAGGCGCCGACCTCCCGCCCCGCCGCGAAGTTCGCGGCGAACGCGTCCCGGACCGCGCCGAAGCGCGATCGACACTCGCCGTGGATCGTCGCCGCGATCGCCATGCCCGGCCCTGTAGCCGAGGCTTCCGCCGCGGTGCAAGGGCGTGCCGACGGCGCGCACGCCGGCAGAGGCGACCCGCTACTGGGCCAGGTCGCGGTCGAGTCGTCGCCGATCGCGCCGGCGCTGCTGACGGTACGTGCGCTGCTGCTGCACGTCCTGATGGAGACGCTGGACGTCCTCGCCCAGCTTCTCCGTGCTCGCGTTGGCGCCGAGATCGTGACGGAGGTCGTCGCGGTCGTTCCTCACCGCGCGTCGCTCCTCCTGGACCGCCTGCCGATCCTGACGCAGCAGCTGCGCGTCGTGCGCAACGTCGCCCGCACGCACCGACGCGCCGCCGAAGGACAGGTAGAGCATGGCGCCACCCAACACCCACATCGTCGTCCTCATCGCTTGCGTCCTTTCACGGGCAATGCCCTGCACCCAATTTCGGCATCGACCCGGGACGAGCTTTAACGGCGCGTGGTCGTCAGGCGTCCAGGCGTCGGCCACGCGTCTCGGGCAGCAGCCATATCCACCCTGCTGCAGCGAGCGCGAAGCCAGCCGCCAGGGCGATCCCCCCGCCGAGCCCGTAGCGGCGTGCCATCACGCTCACCACGAGGGGAGTGAGCAGCTGGACGCCACGCGCGGCGTTGAAGACGGTTCCCACCGCGGTGGTGCGGAACGCGGTCGGAAAGAGCTCCGCGAACATCGGGCCGAAGTTCGACCAGGTGCCCGTGCCGAAGCCAACCAGCGTGAGGCAGAAGAGGAGGAGCGGGGGCCAGCGCACGATCGCGGGCCAGAGGAGCGTGATCGAGACCAGGCCGGCGGCCATCAGCGTCGCGTAGGCGCTGAAGGTGGGCTTCCGACCGAAGCGGTCCGAGACGAAGCCGTACGAGGCGTAGCCGAGGAGCTCACCGCCGGCGACGACGAGAACGCGCAGGCCCGAGGCCGCGATCGAGAGCCCCCGCTCCTCCATGAGGTAGGTGGGGAGCCACGTGAAGGTGAGCCAGTAGGACGACATGTTGAGCACGGCAAGCCCGAAAGCGAGCGCGAGCTGGCGGCGGAGCGCCTCCGGGAAGCGCCGCCGTCCGGTGAGGCGAGCCGACGCGGTGCGACCCGCCTGCCAGAGATCCGACTCGGGCAGCGTGCGGCGCGTCGCCGTCACGAGCAAGGCGGGCAGGCCGGAGACAATGAAGGTCATCCGCCAGCCGATCGCCGGGGCGACGAAGCTCCCCACCACGGCGGCCAGGGCGACCCCGCAGGGTGCTCCCGTCTGCAGCAGGGCGCCGAAGCGGCCGCGGAGTCGCGGCGGGACCACCTCGCCGAGGAGCGCGTGGCCAATCGCCCACTCGCCACCCACCCCCAGGCCGGTGAGGAGGCGCGCCAGCAAGAGACTCGTCACGCCGCCCGCGAGGCCGCAGAGCGCCGTTCCGGCGCTGTAGGTGAGGATCGACCACTGCAGGACCGCCTTCCGGCCGTACCGGTCGGCGAGGTAGCCGAAGACCATCCCGCCCACGGCCGTGGCGCCGAGCGAGGCACCGAGCAGGACGGCGTGCGTCTCGCGCCCGAAGTGGAGCTCGGCCGAGATGGGCCCGAGGAGGAAGGTGTAGAGGATGAGATCGTAGAAGTCGAAGAGCCACCCCGCCCAGGTGAGCGCGAGCATGCGGTAGTGCACGGCCGTCGGCTTCTCGAGCTCGGAGAGGAGCATCGGCGCCGGGAACCTAACGGATGGGTGGCCTTCTCGACCAGGGCCCGGCCGGTGTAGAAGCCGCGGCATGGCGAACGGCATGCTGGCCGACCGCGTGGCGGTCGTGACCGGCGCGGGTCGAGGGATCGGCCGCGGGGTCGCGTTGGCGCTCGCCGCGGCCGGCGCGAAGGTCGTGGTGAACGACTTCGGGGTGAACGTCGACGGGACGGCCCCGTCCAGCGGCCCTGCCTTCGACGTCGTGAGGGAGATCGAGCGCGCGGGTGGGCAGGCGGTGGCCAGCCCCGAGTCGGTCGCCGACTGGGAGGGCGCGCGGCGCATCATCGGCACCGCGATCGAGCGCTACGGGCAGCTCGACGTGCTCGTCACCTGCGCCGGCATCCTGCGCGACCGCATGGTCTTCAACATGAGTGAGGAGGAGTGGGACGCCGTCATGGCCGTGCACCTGAAGGGTACCTTCAACTGCCTGCGGCACGCCTGCACCCACATGCGCGACCGCCGCTACGGACGGATCATCACCTTCAGCTCGGGGTCCGGCCTGTTCGGCAATCCGGGACAAGCGAACTACGGCGCCGCCAAGTCCGCCATCGGCGGGCTCACCAAGGTGGCGGCCCGTGACCTGGGGAAATACGGCATCACCGTCAACGCGATCGCCCCGGTCGCGGGTACGCGGATGACGGTCAACGACGAGGTGCGGCGCGCCCGCGAGCTCCGCAAGCAGCAGGGCATCCAGCGCGAGGACCGGGGCGTGGCACAGATCGAGGAGCTCGACCCCGACGACGTCGCGCCCATGGTCGTCTACCTCGCCAGCGAGTACGCGAAGGACGTGAACGGCCAGTTCTTCCTCTGCTTCGGGAACAGCGTGGCGCTCGTCTCGCAGCCGCGGCCGGTGAAGACGCTCTACAAACCCGAGGGCAACTGGACGCTCGACGAACTCGACCGGCTGGTGCCGGTGACGGTCGCCGAGGGTCTCGTGAACCCGGCGCCCGCGAAAGGCTGAGCGATGGCGAGGCGGCTCGCAGGCAAGTCGGCGATCGTCACCGGGGCGGGACGCGGTATCGGGCGCGCCATCGCCGAGCTCCTGGCCGCGGAGGGGGCCGGCGTGGTGGTGAACGATCTCGGCAGCGCGGTCGACGGCACGGGGACCTCGGCGAGCGTCGCCGACGAGGTGGTGGCGGCGATCCGTGCGCGCGGCGGGAAGGCAGTCGCGAACCACGACAGCGTCGCCGACTTCGCGGCGGCCGAACGGTTGATCGCCACCGCGGCAAGGGAGTTCGGTGCGGTCGACGTCCTGGTCAACAACGCCGGCATCCTGCGCGATCGGATGATCTTCAACATGAGCGAGGAGGAGTGGGACGCGGTCATCGCCGTGCATCTGAAGGGTACCTTCAACTGCACTCGACACGCCTCCCGCATCATGCGCGAGCAGCGGCGCGGCAGCATCATCTCGATCTCGTCCACCTCCGGCGTCTACGGGAACTCCGGCCAGGCCAACTACGGGGCGGCCAAGGACGGGATCGCGGGGCTCACCCGGGTCGCGGCGCGCGACCTCGGGCGCTACGGCATCACGGTCAACGCCGTCTGCCCGGGCGCGATGACCCGGATGGCGGCCACGGTGCCGCAGACGGCGCGGGAACGACGCACGGAGCGCGGGCTCTCGACCGGCCTGGGGGAGCGGACCTTCCCCCTGCAGAACTTCGGGCCGGAGAACGTCGCGCCCTTCGTCGTCTACCTCGCCACCGACGCGGCGCGTGACATCAACGGGCAGACCTTCCTCGTCATGGCCGGCCTCGTGGCGCTCCTCGGCTACCCCGCTCCCGTTCGCACCATCCAGCGCGATCGCCGCTGGACACCCGAGGAGATCGCTACGATCTTCCCGCATACCCTGGGGATGGACCTGGTGAACCCGGCGCCGGCAAAGGAGCCGTCGTAGGCCGGTGTCCCGGTCCGTCCCCGGGAGCGGGGGCGCCGGAGCGCCTCCGGTCCTCGCGCAAACGGCGCTTCGCGCGCCGGACCGCGCGAAACGCCGCTTGCCCTGCGGGTCGCCGCTCCGGCGCCCCCGCTCCCGGGGACGGACCGTAACTTTTTCGCCGGGCGCACCGTTTCTGTAGGTAGGGATGATGGCTCGCCGCGCTCCTGCTTCGAGTGCTCTCCGGGTCGACGAGCGCGCCCTCGTCGAGGCGGCGCAGCGAGATCCGGGACGGTTTGCGGACCTCTACGAGGGGAACTTCGAGCGCGTTTACGCTTTCGTCCTGCACCGCGTGCGCGACCGGGAGGAAGCCGAAGACCTGACGTCCGAGGTGTTCCACCGGGCGCTGGCGAACCTGCGTCGTTTCGAGTGGCGGGGGGTGCCGTTCGCGGCCTGGCTGCTCCGGATCGCCGCCAACGCGATCGCAGACCGGTCGCTCCGCGCGGCGCGGGAGCGGGACGTCCCCGAGCTCGACCCGCGCGAGGAGCCGAGTCCGGAGGAGATCGAGCACCGCTCGCTGCTCTTTCGCCTGGTCGACCGGCTGCCCGTCGACCAGCGGCGGGTGATCCTGATGCGCTTCGCCGAGCAGAAGACGATTCGCGAGATCGCGCAGGAGCTGGCGCGGAGCGAGGGCGCCGTGAAGCAACTACAACTCCGCGGCCTGCAGAATCTGCGGGCGCGGCTGGGTGACGAGAATGGCTAGGCGGCGTCTGTTCGATGAGCTCGACGACGCGATGGATGCGCTGATGAACGATCCGGATTCGCGGTTGCCCCGCGTGAGCCCTCGCCTGGACGAGCTGCTCCGCGTGGCGGGTGATCTGCGCGGTCTGCCGCGGGCGCAGTTCCGGGCGCAGCTCAAGGCCGACCTCCTCGCCCAGGCGGGCGGTCGGCAGCCGGCCGCCGCCGTGTCGCCCGGCGGGAAGCCGCTCGCGACCCTGGAGGACATCCGCGTCCGCCTGGACGAGATGGCGCAGGAACCGAAGATGGTCGCGTACGACGTGCGAGCCGCGCTGGGCGATCTTCCCGAGATGACCATGCGCTTCCTCGCCTCGCTCAACCAGTGCACGCTCGGCGTGTCGCGCTTCTCGGGGGATTCACACTGGGAGCGGCATCCGGCGGGTGACGAGCTGCTGCACTTCCTCGAAGGCGAGGCGGACATCGTCACCCTGACGGACGCGGGGTCGGTGCGCTCGACGGTGGGCGCCGGTGCGCTCTTCGTCTGTCGCCGGGGTCTGTGGCATCGGGTGCTGCCGCGGTCGCCGATTGCGATGCTCTTCGCGACGCCGGGAGAAGGCACGGAGCATTCGAACGCGGCCGATCCGCGGCGGGAGGGACGAGGCCGGATGACCCGCGTGCGTCGCGGCAGAGAGGTGCCGGAGCTGGTTGCACATCCCGTCGGGGCCACCCTCGCCGGGCTCCCCGAGCTCGCGATCACCTCTGACACCACCGCCGAGGAGGCCCGTGCGGCAGTGCGCGCGATCACGTCCTTCGACCGGTGCACGCTCGGCGTGATGCGCTACTCGGGCCTGACGCCCTGGGAGCGCCATGCCGACGGCGACGAGCTGCTCCACGTCCTCGAGGGGGAGGTCGACGTGACCGTTCTGACCGATGACGGACCCACCGAGGTGAACGTGCGGGCGGGCTCGGTCTTCGTCTGCCCCAAGGGTCTCTGGCACCGGCAGCGCCCACGGCCGGCCGTGACGATGCTCTTCGGGACCCCCACCGCGACGGAGGAGGTCTCGTGGGCGGAAGATCCCCGGGTGGGGGACTAACCGCGGACGTCGGCCGATGGCGTCCGTACAGAGGAGGGTCGCATGACGAGGAACACATCGGAGGGAAAGCCGAACATCTTCCCGGCACTGCGCTACCGGAACGGGGCGGCGGCGGTCGAGTGGCTCGGTAAGGCCTTCGGCTTCGAGAAGCACATGGTGGTGCCCGGTCCCCAGGGAAATGTTGCGCACGCGGAGATGAAGCTGGGCTCCGGCATGATCATGCTCGGGTCGGGCCAGCATGGTAGCGCCAGTGATCCCTGGAACGAGGTCCAGCAGGGTGTGTACGTCCAGGTCGAGGACGTGGACGGCCACTACGCGCGGGCCCGGGCGGCGGGCGCCGAGATCGTGAGGCCCCTCCAGGACACCGACTACGGGTCGCGTGAGTTTTCCGTCCGGGACCCCGAAGGGCACCTCTGGAGCTTCGGCACGTACCTGCCGGAGTGAAGCAGTCTGCGCGACATGGTCCCGGTCCGAAAACCGGGGTACCCCGAGCGGCGCCGAGCGCGGCTCAAAGGGAGGGAAGCGGAGACGGGTGCGGCCGCCCCGTCTCCGCCGGCGGGAGTGTTACGAGGGGAGAGGTTCGGACTTCTTGTCAGGCGAGGCGATCTGCGAGGAATCTTCTTCGCGGTTCGCTTCCATCAACGCGCGGAGGATCTTCTCCATCACGGTGATCTCGCTGTTCATGCACATCAGACTGTCCAGGGTGCCGGCCCAGTGCTCTTCGGATTCCGGTTCGCCGTTTGAGAGAACCGCGAGATGCCGGGCGGTCTTCAGGATGGCGTCCGAGGCCAGCTTCAGATGAACGGCCAGTTCGGTGAACGTCTCGCGGTCGATGATCATGGCTTGCAGCCCCCTGGGCGGAGGCGGGGTAGCGAAAGCGGTGCCATCACCGGCGGTTGCTCCGGGCCGGCCCGCCGCGCGGCGCGCCCGGC
>DATILR010000395.1:0-14334 GCA_035476275.1 Binatus sp. (SeqCode)
TGCCGTCGGTGGCGGCTGGGTTGGAGCAGGTGCCGGCGGCCGGGTCACAGGTGCCGGCGACGTGACACTGGTCGGAGGCGGTGCAGACGACGGCCGTGCCGGTGCAGACACCGACCTGGCACGTGTCGGCGGTGGTACAGAGATTGCCATCGTTGCAGGTGGTGCCGTCGGTGGCGGCCGGGTTGGAGCAGGTGCCGGTGGCGGGATCGCAGGTGCCGGCGACGTGACACTGGTCGGAGGCGGTGCAGACGACGGGATTCGCGCCGGTGCAGACGCCGGCCTGACAGGTATCGGTCTGGGTGCAGGCGTCAGCGTCGTCGCAGGCGGTGCCGTCGACCGCTGCGGGGTCGGAGCAGATGCCGGTGGCCGGATCGCAGACGCCCGCCACGTGGCACTGGTCGAGGGCCGTGCAGACGACGGGATCCGTGCCGGTGCAGACGCCGGCCTGACAGGTATCGGTCTGGGTGCAGGCGTCACCGTCGTTGCAGGCGGTGCCGTCGACCGCTGCGGGGTCGGAGCAGATGCCGGTGGCCGGGTCGCAGACGCCCGCCACGTGGCACTGGTCGAGGGCCGTGCAGACGACCGGGGTACCCGGCTCGCACGTCCCGAGGTTACACACCTCGATGCCGTTGCACGCGTCGCCGTCGCTGCAGTCCGCGTCGGTAGTGCACGTGGTCTGTGCCAACGCGACCGAGCCGATCATCAGCGATGCGGCTATGAGCAGACCGGCGATCATGCGTGTCCTGACCATGCGTCGTCTCCGTATCCCGCGTGACGAACCTCGAGCGGCGACGTCGCGTTCCCGGTCCCCATGCTTCGGAGGCACTGCAGACCGCGTCGTGTGCCGGCACGTCATGCGGCTGCTGGGCGTAAGGCATGGGGCACCATCTTGTCAAGACAATTCCCGGCTTTGCTCACTTGCAAGAAAGAGTCTCTACGATGCTCTGTGTGGTGACGCCTGCGGCCCGCTTGGAGCTGTGCGAGGGTGGGGCTGACTACCCGTTGGTCGTCCGGAGGACGCAGCAGGTCGGTCCCGGCGGCCTGCCAGAGGCGCGTGGCGTCCCGGACGAGTCGAGGAACCTCAAGCGAGGACGCCGGCTGCCGATGCGGCGGACGGGCGGTGATTCCGTGTCCTGCGGGCGGTGTTTCAGGGCCGTCCGCCCGGGACGACGCTACGGGAGGCTATCTGCCTATCTGCACGGAGGGTGCGGTACTACCGCGGCGTCGCCAACAGCGTCGTGCACCGTTGCGCCGCCAGCGACATCAGCTACCGAGCCTTCCACGTCGGCTTCCGCTTCTCGACGAACGCCCGCGGCCCCTCCGCGTGGTCCTCGCTCTGCTCGACCACCTCGAGGTAGCCGGCGGCGATCTCCTCGGCCTGCGCGATGGGCAGACCGAGGCCCTGGAGGATCGCCATCTTGGTGCCCCACACCGCGAGCGGGGCGTTGGTGAGGAGCATGGCCGCGAGCTCGCGCGCGCGCTCCATCAGCTTGTCGTGGGGCACGACCTCGGTCACCAGGCCTACCTCGTAGGCGCGCCGCGCGCTCATCCGCTCGCGGCTTCCGAGGAGCGCCATGCGGAGACAGACGGCGACCGGCACGCGCCGGGCCATGTTCACCATCTCGTGCGACGAGACGTAGCCGATGGAGACGTGCGGATCCACGAACTCGGCCTGCTCCGACGCGATCGGGATGTCCGCCTCGGTCACGAGGTCGAGCATGACGCCCGCCGCGATGCCGTTCACGGCCGCGATGATGGGCTTGTGGACCCGCATCCGGCGCGGGGTGGGAAGCGTGGCGATGCCCTCGTGCATGGCGAGCTCGCGCCAGCGATCGATCTTCTTGAACTCCGCGGTGTGGAGCGATTCGACGTCGGCGCCGCTCGAGAACGCGCGGCCGGCGCCGGTCACGATCGCGACCCAGACGTCGGCGTCGTCCTTCACCCGGCGCCAGCAGTCGCGCAGCTCGTCGCGCATCTGGTTGTTCATCGCGTTCAGACGATCGGGGCGGTCGAGCGTGATGGTGGCGACGCGATCGGCGACCTCGAAGCGGACCGTTTCCATGGGCTCTCCTCTCGCTCCTCGGCGCGGCCTAACACACCTGTCCCCCCGACGGCTACCGGCGCTCGCTTGTCGTTTGACCCGACGACGGCGAAACGGTCGACCCGACGTCACCCCCGGCATGGTGCCTGCTGGTCACCTCGAAGCGCGAACGTCATCCAGGAGGAAACCATGCGACGCTCGACGACCAGACTCGGCGAGTACTGATCTTCAGGGAACGCCGGGCTGCGCGCTGGGGCGGCGTCGCCCGCGGCGACGACGCCGGCCGCCCGGTGCCCCCGTCCCGCCCGCCTCACGCCGCGGGGGAGGGAGCGGGCGCACGAGGAGGCTCTCGTCGGGGATCTCGTGCGGGAGCTTGAAGCCGATGTACTTCTCGATCGCCTCCAGGCCGTCGACGTAGTCCTCGCACGCGAGGCTCACCGCCTTGCCCGATGCACCGGCCCGCGCCGTTCGTCCAATGCGGTGTACGTAGTCCTCCGCGTCGAAGGGCAGATCGTAGTTGATGACGTGCGTCACCCCGTCGATGTGGAGACCCCGCGACGCGACGTCGGTCGCGACGACGACCGGCAGGCGCCCGTCCTTGAACTGTGCCAGGAGCTCGAGTCGTCTCCGCTGATCGACGTCGCCGGTCAACGCCGCCGCCCGATGCCCGTTGGCCTGCAGGTGGCGGACGACGTGCTCGGCGGCGCGCCGCATGTTTACGAACACGAGCACGCGGGCCCCGGGCTCGCGCTGGAGGACGCCGAGGAGCAGCGGCACCTTCTCGTGCTTCCCCACGTGGTAGACGAGGTGCTCGATGTTGTCGGCGGTCACCTGCGCGGGACTCGCGGACACCCGCACGGCGTCATTCATGAAGCCGTAGGCGAGCTCCATCACGTCGTAGCCGAGGGTGGCGGAGAAGAGCATCGACTGCCGGCGGTCATAGGGCGGGAGGCGGCGGAGCAACCAGCGCAGGTCGCGGATGAAGCCCATGTCGAACATCCGGTCCGCCTCGTCGATGACCAGGTGCTCGAGGCTGGCGAGCGAGTAGACGCGCTGCTTCAGATAGTCGATGAGCCGGCCCGGCGTACCGATCAGGAGGTCGACGCCGGCAGAGAGCGCCGCCCGCTGCTTGCGATAGTCGATGCCGCCGTAGACGGCCTGGATGTTGAAGGGCGTCCCCTGGCCGAGCACGGCGGCGTCGCTCGCGATCTGCACGGCGAGCTCGCGGGTGGGCGCGATCACGAGAGCGCGCGGCGCACCCGGGGCGCCGGAGCGCTCGTTTGCCAGCAGCCGCGTGAAGATCGAGATCAGGAAGGCGGCGGTCTTCCCGGTTCCCGTCTGCGCCTGGCCCGCGACGTCCCGACCGGCGAGTGCGAGCGGGAGCACCTGCTCCTGGATTGGCGTGCAGTGCGTGAAGCCGGCGGCGCGGATGCCGACCCGCACCGCCTCGGGCAGGTCGAAAGAATCGAGTAGCCGCCCGCTCGGCGCAGTCGGCGGGGCGGCCGGAGACGCATCCACCAGCTTCCCTGATGCCTGCTCGCCCGGCGCGGTGTCAAGCGCGAGCGGTGCTTGACCCTCGCCGGGGCCACATGGGACAAGACCGTCGATGGGCGCGGAGCCCGAAGCCCTGCGGATCATGCTCGGATTCGTCGTGCGGCGGTGCGCCGTGGCGCTCGGGCACACCCCCACCGCGACCGAGCTCGCGCAGTGGGCGAACAATCAGCGCGATGCGCGTGGTCGCTATCGCATCTTCGGCCGCGCCATCACCGCCGAGCAGGCCCGCGTGATCCTCGAGCATCCGGGACGGCTGGTGACGGTGCGCGGTGAACGCTGGCCAGCGGGCGTGGTACGCTAGCCTCGCCGGCGCGGCCCGGCGATGACCGACGCACGACGTGAGCCGCGGCTGCCGGTGCTGACCGGCCGCGCCTGGAGCTTCAGCGACGATCTGGCGGCCACGGACATCCTCCCGTCGCGCTTCGCCCCGCTCTCGTCCGCCGATGCCGCCCGCCAGCTCTTCGCGGACGTCGACCCCACGCTCGCCGCCCGCCTCGGTGCCGGGGACGTGCTGGTGGCGGGACAGAATCTCGGCCGCGGCTCGGGCGGTGAGCCTGCTGCGCGCGCGCTTGCCGCGGCTGGCGTCATCGCGGTCGTCGCGGGTGGTCTCGCCGTCGGTTTCGGAGAAGCGGCCCTCGCCGCAGGCCTGATCCCACTCGAGGTCGACGCCCCCGCCATCTTCCACACCGGTGCGCGTATGCGTCTCAACCTCGAAGCCGGCACCATCGCCAACCTCTCGAGCGGCGACCGCCAACCCATTCGCAATCTCGGGGAGCCGCTCCTCGCCCGCCTCCGGGAGCGGTACGGCCGATAGGGCCCCGGCGAGGGCCCCCGCGCGCGGGACGTCTACGGCGCGTTTCCCGCCGGGCCCGCGGCCGTCACGGCTGCCGTCAGTGGCGTGTCGATCTCGCCGATGAGGTGTTTCTCGTCGCCCGGATGGTAGGGGCCGAGGATGAGCACGTGCAGCTCGAACGTGTATCGGCCGGCGGCCAGCCGTTCGACGCCGCGCCCCTCGTAGCCCACGAGCGGCACGGTTCCCGGGATGGTCTCGGGCGGGTACGGGCGCGTCGCATCGTCGCGATACACGAGACGCAGGGGAATCGCGCGCGCGAGGTTCTCGCTCAGGCGGGTGACGAAGAGGAGAGCGGCGTCGTGCCCTGCGAGCACGAACCAGTCGCCGCGGGCGTCGAACGCACCCTCCGCCGCATCGGTGTGCCCGTCGATGAGGAAACCCTTCGCGGGAGTACCAACCGAATGGTAGTGCCAGCCGTGCAGATCGCGGCCGTCGGCGCCGCCCATGGCCCGAATGTCCTTGAAGAGCAGGCCGGGAGAGAACGGCAGCTTGAGCGAACCGGGTCCGAAGACGCGCTGGGCGTAGAAGTAGGTGTGCGCGAGCCCCGCCGTGAGACGGACACCGAGCCCGATGTCCACCTGGTGACGCGAGCGGCGGATGACGCGCACGGCGCCCGCCTTCCAGGCGATGAGCTCGTGGTGGCCCTGCTGCTCGTTGAGCGTCCAGTGCGCGAGGTCGGCGCGCAGCGTCGCCTCGGCGCGCAGACGGAGACCATCGATGAGGTTGGGTCCGGGTGATCCCTGCTCGGCGAGCGCGAAGTACGTCGGCAACGCGTGCACCAGCCCGACCCGGTACCGTGCCGCGGTCACCAGATCGCCGCGCGGTTCGTAGGCAACGTACCGGCGGTCGGTCACGGGCGGATGATCGGCGTTGATCAGGTAGACGAAGCCCGCCGTGTGGTGGAAGGCATCCTCGACGCGGACCTCGCGCCAGGCCGTGAGCCCCGCAGTGCCGAGGAATGCTTCGAGGGCCGAGGCGTTACCCTGCTCGCCGGCATCGCACGCCATGAAGACGACCAGATCGTCTGCGTCGAGGACGTCGGCGGGGTCGTCGCGGGTTGGCTCGGGACCCTCGGGAAGGGCGAGCTTGCTCCCGGTACGCTCGTCGACCTGGAAGGGAATGGGCGCGACGTGTCCGTTGCGGAAGGCGAGCAGTCCGAGGCGCGCGATCGGCACCTTGCCCAGATGACGGAGCTGGCCTCCCAGCAGCTGGACGACGTCGTAGGGGCGGTCGAGCGGACCGCAGGGGCCGAGCGGCACGGGCTCGGCCGCCGGTAGGGAAGCGGCGAGCCCCAGCGCGAGCAAGGTGGTGAGCGCACGCAGCGCCGGGGGAAGACCCATCACGTTGACAGTCGCGTCAGGAGCGCAGGACCGTCGTCAGGGTAGGGGCCGACAGCGCCCTCCGCCATGCCGTCTCGACCTCCGCGGTGCGCAGGGAGGCGAGCATCCGCTGCGTTGCGGCGAGCGAGGGCTGGCAGCATGCCTCGCGGGTCGCGTGCGACAGCGCGCGGTCGAGGCGCGAGTCGGCGAGGCGGGCGAAGCGATAGCGCACCTTCTTCCGGGCACGCCGCAGCTCCTCGCCGGAGAAGCCCGCAGCTGCCTCGTGGCACGTGCGCTCGACCGTTTCGCGCAGGCGTCGCTCATCGTCGCGCGCGGCACTGGCCGCGACTATCGCCACCGCCCAGTCCGAACCCTGCTCGACGCTGGCGCTCAGGTCGTACCCGAGGCCGAGACGCTCGCGGATCTCCTGGAACAGCCGCGCATCGGGATCAGCCCCCACGATCTCGACGGCCATCGAGAGGGCGAGCACCTCGCGGGGCGTGGCGGGTGCCGCCGTGAGACGGACGAGATAGGCCTGCGGGAGATCGCTCCGGCGGAGCCGGACGAGTCCGCTGGCGCCCGTGCGCAAGCGCGGCGGCCGAGCGGGACGATGGTGGCTACGGCTGGGGAAGGCCTGACGGCAGGCACGCCGGACGGTGCCGAGCGGCACCCCGCCGACGACCGCGACCACCATGTTCGCGGGACTGAAATGCCGCGCGATGAAGGTGCGCACGGCATCGCGGGTCATGCGCCGGACGCTGGCGATCGTGCCGCACACCGGATGGCCGAGCGAGCTGTCGAAGAAGTGGGCCCAGGCCTGCTCGTGGACGTAGTTGCCGGGATCCTCCTGGCGGCCGCGGATCTCGTCGATCACGACGCGCTGCTCCTTGGCGAAGCGGTCCGCGGGAACCGTGCTGCGGAAGCACTGCTCCCCCAGGAGCGCGAGCGCCTCCTCGACGTCGTCATTGAAGACCTCGAAGTGGAGCGTGATGTCCTCGTAGCCGGTATCGGCGTCGTGTTCCCCGCCGAGCTCGCCGGCGCGACGGTTGAGCGTCGCCTGGTCGAAGCGTCGGGTCCCCTGGAAAAGCATGTGCTCGGCCATGTGGGCGATGCCGGGATGAACGCCATCGCAGCGCGAGCCCGCGCGGACGACGAGGGCGATCGCGGTGAGCGGACCGGGCACGGGATCGTAGAGGAGCGTGAGGGCGCCGTGACGCAGACGACGGGGCTCGCGGAGACGCACGGACACGCTCTCTCATAGCGGGTGTCGCCACGCTGCGGTAGGGGTGGTAGCGTCGCCCGGTGGACGCTCTCGCGGAGCTGCGCACGGCGTGCCCCGGACTCGTCCTGCGCACCGCGGAGGCGGAGCGCGCTGCGCTCGGTCTCGACGCGCTGACGCCCTCGCGGGGCCGGCCGGAGCTGACCGAATTGCAGCGTCCACCGCTCGCCGTCGCCGAGCCGGCCAGCGTGGCTGCCGTCGTCGCGCTCGTGCGCTGGGCGGGAGCGGCGCGCGTGCCGCTCGTCATGCGCGGTGGCGGGAGCGGCCTCATGGGCGGGGCGGCGGTCTTCCAGCCGGCCGTGGTGGTCGACCTTCGCCGACTGGACCGCATCGCGGTCGACGCCGACGCGTGCGTCGTGCAGGCGGATGCGGGGGCGACGCTGGCGCGAGTCGACGCCGCGCTCGCCGAGCACGGCCTCATGCTCGGGCACGATCCCTGGACGGTGGAGGTGGCCACGGTGGGCGGTGTCCTCGGCACCAACGGTCTGGGGTACCTGGGCGCGCGCGCCGGCAGCGTCCGCTCGCAGCTGCGTGGCCTCGAGGTCGTGCTCGCGGACGGGACGGTGATCCGCACCCCCGCCGTCCCCACCCGCTCGACGGGCCTCGACCTGGCGCAGCTCTTCGTGGGCACCGAGGGAACGCTCGGCATCGTCACCGAGGCGACGCTCGTCGCACTGCCGCGGCCGGAGGAGCGGGTCGTCGCGTCCTTCGAGCTGCCGTCGTTCGACGTCGGGGTGTCGCTCGCCGCCGCCTTCCGCCGCGCGGGGATCCGTCCCGCCTGCCTCGAGCTCTCCGCCGACGACCAGCCGCCCCGGACGGCCTCGCTGCTGCTCGTCTTCGACGGCCTCCGTGGTGAGGCGTCGCTGCATGCGGCGCGGGCGGAGGAGCTGCTCGAACGCGCGGGCGCCAAGCGACGCGCGCCCGAGCTCGCCGAGCACGAGTGGGATGCGCGTCACGCGATCGCCGAGCGCTGGGCGGCGAACCGTCGCGCGCGCCCGGGCACGCCGTCGCGTCCGGGAGGAGAGTTCGACTATGCGCACGTCGCGGTACCGCTCGCGCGCGTTCCCGCGCTGCGCGCGACCACGCAGGCGCTCGTCCAGCGCCATGGGCTCTCGCTGGTCGAGGAAGGGCTGTGGCACTGGCCCGAGCTGTACTCGGTGGTGGTGGCCGGCCCGGAGGAATCCACGAGCGGGATGCGTGCGACCATCGACGGGATCTTGCGGGCCGCGCAGGCGGCCGGCGGCAGCATGGAGTACTGCCACGGCGTTGGCTGGAAGCTCGCGCACCTCATGCCGACCGAGCACGGCCCGGGAGCGCTCGACGTTCTCCGCCGGGTGAAGACGGCGCTCGACCCGGAGGGAATCCTGAACCCGGGGAAGGGTGGCATGTGATGGCGGTGCAGGCTCCGCGCGCGCAGCTTCCGCTCGGGCGAATCGTCCTCCTCGGGGGCGGGCTCGTGGCGCTCGTTCTCCTCGGGAGGGTGGCGGGTGCCGCCTTGCCGCGCTTCGCCGCGGCCGTCGAGCGCTCGGGCGTGTGGGGGCCGGTCGTGTTCGTGCTCGGCTATGCCCTGGCAACCGTGGCCTTCGTGCCGGGCTCCGTGCTGACGCTGGCGGCGGGGGCGATCTTCGGGCTCGCCAAGGGCACGGTCTACGTCCTCGTCGCGGCGACGCTGGGCGCCTCGATGGCCTTCCTCGTCGGGCGCTATCTCGCCCGCGGAATCGTCGAGCACCGCATCCGAGGCAATCCGCGTTTCGCCGCCATCGATCGCGCGGTGGCCGCGGAGGGCCGGCGCTTCGTCTTCCTGCTCCGCCTGTCGCCCGTCTTCCCCTTCAACCTGCTCAACTACGCGCTCGGCGTCACCAGCGTTCGCTTCGCCGATTATCTGGTCGCCTCGCTCGGCATGATCCCCGGCACGCTCCTCTACGTGTACTACGGGAAGCTGGCCGGTGATCTGGCGACCGTCGCCGGCGGGGGCGGCGTGGAGAAGGGCTCAGGGTACTGGGCGGTGCTGATCCTCGGCCTGGCCGCGACGGTGGGCGTGACCATGCTCGTCACCCGAGCGGCACGGCGCGCGATGCGCCAGGCCGAGGCGAGCTAGGCGCGCTGCGGCCGGCTCAGTCGAGCGGCAGGGTCTCGCCCAGACCCACGACCCGCACCTGTCCGCTCTCGTCCCGGAGCTCGACGCCGTCACCCGCGATGCGCGTTGCCCGCTTGCCGGCAATGCGGTCGCCCTCGCTGAGGATGAGCGTGTCGGTGGGAGTGCGGAAGGTCGCTTCGCGCTTGACGCCGATCAGGGTCACGCCCTCGAGCCGCGCCTCGAGGGTCGGCTTCGAGACGACGGGCGCAGGCGCATCGGCCACCTGCGGTCGAGCCATGCGGACGGGGGCCGGGGGGGCGATCAGGCTGGCCGCCGCTGCGGCGTGAGGTCGCTCTCGCCGGACCGGTGTCGGCCCGCTGCCCACGAGCGGAATTCCGACTGCCAGGATGACGCAGAGGCTCGCGCCGATCAGCGTGACGGGGCCGATCCACCCGCCGTGCTGTCGCTCGCTCGGTTGCCGGTCCCGACCCGCGACACGGAAGTGCAGCTCCGCCTCCCAGCCCGGACGCTCGAGGCCGACCGAGAGGCCCCGCGGCCGCGGCGGCGCATCCATCTCGGCGACGGACACCGCCCCTTCCGGATGGAGAGGGCGGAGAGCGAGAGCGCGCGACTCTTCCTGTCCCGGCAGGAGCAGAGCCGTCGAGGACGCGCGTCGCGGACGATAGCGGACGCCATGCTCCTCGCCATAGGCCAGGATGATCTTGAGAGACAGCCGGCTCGGTTCGACCTTGCCGGACTCCCAGCGGGCAATCGTCGACGGGGCCCAGCCGAGCGCGCGCGCGAACTCCGCGCGGCTCATGCCCAGTCCCTCACGGATCGAGTGGATGATGTCGCGTGGGAGGGCCTCCATGCTGCTGAGCGTCAGCAACGCGTATGCCAAGGGCGGTGCCTGTCCCGCCTGCGATCTACCGTCCGCGCCGCGGATGGAGCGTCGGTCCGGGTTCAGAAATGAACCGCGCTCCGCGATCGTCGCCCTCGCATTGACGATCCGGCATCACGTCGCTAGGCAGGTCGCGCGGTGGTCTCTGCCGGCTGTCTCGTGAGCCGATCGGGTGCGGGCGGCGTCGAGGTCCTGCTCGTCCACGCGCGGGGGGCGTCGTTTCGTCTCCCGCTCTTCGGTATTCCCAAGGGCCTCGTCGAGCCGGGGGAGGAACCCGAGGACACCGCGCGCCGCGAGACCTTCGAGGAGACGGGCCTCCGCGTCCGCATCCGGGCATCGCTCGGCAGCGTGCGTCAGAAGTCGGGGAAGATCGTGCATGGCTTCTGGGCGACCCTCGAGCCGGAGAGCGAGACGGCGATCGACGCGGCCGGCCGCTGCGCATCGCCCGACGCGGAGAACGACGTGTGCCGCTTCTACGCGCTCGACAAGGCGCGCGAGATGATGATCCCCGCGCAGCGCGCCTTCCTCGACCGGCTGGCCGAGCGCCTCGACTGACGAGAGCCCCGGCCAGCGCTCGGCGAGCGGCACGAGCCCCCGCACTCACGCGGCGGGCTTGGTCTCCCGCGCGCTCGGCCGCTCCAGCATGCGCGCCGACCAGGCGGCGACCGCGGCCGGCGGCGTGATCTCCATCAGCGGGAAGAATTCGACGAAGGGCGTGTAGCACACCTCGACGAGGCTATAGCGGTCGCCCACCAGGTACTGCTTCCCTTGCAGCTGCGCCTCGAGGATGCCGAGGTGCTTCTCGATCTCCTTCTTGGCCTGCGCCATTGCCGCCTCGTCCCAGCGCTCCTTGGGCAGGAAGCGCTTGGGAAAGATGATCGCTCCGGTCTGGCGCGAGAGCTGGAGGTCGCAGAGCTTCGCGTGCATCGAGACCAGCGCGCGCCCGCGCACGTCGGCGGGGACGAGCGGCGGTGCCGGATGCGTCGCCTCGAGGTACTCGAGGATCGCGGTCGACTCGTAGAGGACGAGGCCGTCCTCCTCCAGTGTCGGCACGCGCCCGTAGGGGTTGAGGGCGAGGTACGGTGGGGCGCGATGGGCGCCCTTCGCCATGTCGACCTCGACCAGCTCCGCTTTGATGCCCTTCTCGACGAGGGCGATGCGGACCCGGCGCGCGAAGGTGGAGAGTGGATGGTAATGGACCTTCAGCATGAGCGTGTCGCTAGCACGCTTGCGTCACGGTTGTCAGGGGGGGCTCCCATCAATCGACCGTCAGCACCACCTTGCCCACGTTCTGCCGCTCCTGGATGTAACGATGTGCGGCCGCGGCCTCGGTGAGCGGGAACGTCTTGCCGACGACCGGGTGGATTCGCCCCGCCTCGTAGTCGACGAGCAGGTCGAGCATCTCGCGGCGCAGCATGTCGATCCGGTCCCACAGGTGACCGAGGTTGACGCCGATCACGGCCTTGTTGTCGTTCATGAGGCGGATGGGATGGAACCAGGGGAGGGCGAGGAGCCGGGGCAGCGTCCGCAGGTAGCTCGCCTTCATCCCGGTGGCGGCGCCCGACAAGCCGAAGCAGACGAGGCGGCCGAGCGGTGCCAGGCAGCGGTAGCTCTTGCGGAAGGCTCCCGTCGCGTCGAGCACGATGTCGACGCCGCGTCCGCCCGTCAGCCGCTGGACCGCGGCCTCGAAATCCTCCGTTCGGTAGTCGATCGCGTGCGCGACTCCCGCCTCGCGCAAGAGGGCGTGCTTCCCGGCGGAAGCGGTGCCGAACACGTCCGCGCCGGCGATCCGGCAGAGCTGGATCGCCGCCATGCCGACGCCGCCCGCGGCCGCGTGGACCAGCACGCGATCGCCGGCGCGGACGTTGCCGAAATGGCGGAGCATCAGCACCGCGGTTAGGTAGTTCACGGGGATCGCGGCCCCCTCCGGAAAGGACATCTTCTCCGGAAGGGGGAAGACCTGGAGGGCGGGCACGGAGACCGCCTCGGCGTAGCCACCGAAGCGGGTGAGCGCGACCACCCGTCGGCCGGCCGTGAGCTGGCCGTCGACCCCGGCGCCCACGCGCTCCACCGTTCCCGCCACCTCGTAGCCGACGACGCACGGGCGCCGCGGCGCGTCGGGATACAGGCCGAGCCGGGCCATGACATCCGCGAAGTTGACACCCGAGGCACGGACGCGGACCAGGACCTCGCCCGGACCGGGCTGGGGATCCGGCCCCTCGCGAACCTCCAGCACCTCGGGCGGCCCGGTGCGGGGGATCCAGACGGATCGCATGGGTGCACCTCCGGGAGAGGCGCGGGGACTACCGCGCTGAGGCGTGATGTGTCAAACGGTGCCCCCGTGAACCTCGCTCTCGCACATGCCGCCCTGGCGACCGCCTACCCCGACCGCGACTGCATCATCACCGGCTCGCGCCGGCTCACCTACGCGATGGTGGCGGAGCGCGCGGCGCGGCTCGCGAACCTTCTCCAGGCGCACGGCTTCGGCTGCCGGCGCGAGCGCGCCGGGCTCGCCAACCACGAGTCGGGCCAGGACCACGTCGGGCTCTACATGCTGAACGGGAACGAGTACCTCGAGGGGATGCTCGGCTCGTATCGGGCCCGGGCGGTTCCCTTCAACGTGAACTACCGCTACGTCGACGAGGAGCTCGTCTATCTCCTGACCGACGCGGATACCGTCGCGCTCATCTATCACGCCCGCTACGCGCCCACCGTGGCGCGCATCCGCGATCGGCTGCCCCAGCTCCGCCTCCTCCTCCAGGTGGCCGATGCGTCCGGCGAAGCGCTGCTGCCCGGTGCGATCGACTACGAGGCGGCGCTCGCCTCCGCGTCCTCCGCGGCGCCTTCGGGCACGCCGTCCTCGGACGACCTCTACATCATCTATACGGGTGGGACGACGGGTGCGCCGAAGGGCGTCCTCTGGCGGCAGGAGGACATCTTCCACGCCGCGATGACCGGCGGCGTCCCGGGTCTACCGGGACCGCCGACGATCGCCGAGCTGGTCGCCGAGGCGGAGCCGGGCGGGTTCCTGCGCGTGCTGGCGGTGCCGCCGCTGATGCACGGCGCGGCCCAGTGGGTGGCGTTCGGGGCCCTCCACAAGGGTGGCGCGGTCGTCCTCCCGAGCTCGCCCGATCGTCTCGATCCTGACGACGTTTGGGGCACGGCAGAGCGCGAGGGCGTGAACATGCTCACCATCGTCGGCGACGCCTTCGCCCGCCCGCTCCTCGACGGGCTCGCCCGACGGAGCTACGACCTATCGCGCCTGTTCATCGTCGGGTCGGGAGGCGCGATCCTCTCGCCCCACTACAAGCAGGCCTTCCTCGAGCGGCTTCCGCACGTGACCGTGGTCGACGGCTTCGGCGCATCGGAGACGGGCGCGCAGGGCTCGCACGCGAGCCGCGGCGGTGAGGCGGTGAGCACGGGGACCTTCTCGATGGCGGGCGCGGTGGTGCTGCGGGAGGACCTCTCCGGCCTTCTCGAGCCCGGCACCGACGCGGTCGGCTGGGTCGCGCGCACCGGCCACGTCCCTCTCGGCTACTACAAGGATGCCGCCAAGACGGCGCGGACCTTCCCGGTGGTCGGCGGTGTACGCTACGCGGTGCCCGGCGACCACGCGCGTCTCCTCGCCGACGGCGGCATCGTCGTCCTCGGCCGCGGCTCGGTGTCGATCAACACGGGGGGCGAGAAGGTCTACGCGGAGGAGGTGGAGCAGGTGCTCCGTCGCCATCCGGCCGTCTACGACGCGGTGGTGGTCGGGACGCCCGACGAGCGGTTCGGCGAGCAGGTGACGGCCGTCATCGAGCCACGCGCCGGCGACCGGCCGACGCGCGAGGACCTGGTGACCTTCGCCGAGCGGCACCTCGCGCGCTACAAGCTCCCGAAGACCGTCGTCCTGGTCGAGCACCTCGAGCGCAGCCCGAGCGGCAAGCCCGACTACCGCTGGGCGCGGGCGCAGGCCCTCGCCGCGCGGGGCATCACCGGCGGGTAGGGGCGGACGCCGTTCGCGAGGCGGCGGGAGCGACGTCTCCGCTTCGGTTCGGCGCCGGGTGGGGCGGCGCGACCTCGAACTGCGACGTCGCCCCCGCCGCCTCGCTCGGGCTTCAGCCCTGTCCGGCTTGTCGTTGCCAGGTGGCTAGGTCGAAGTAGTCGCGCCAGGCAGCGATCTTGCCGTCGCGGATCTCCATGACGCCGGCGCACGGGAGAACGACGCGCTTGCCTGCCATGGTCATGCGATCCACTCGCTCGGTGAAGACGACGTTGCTGAGCGTCGCGACGTGGAGAAGCTCCGCCTCGAGGTCGTCGGCGAAGAG
>DATILR010000396.1:0-8472 GCA_035476275.1 Binatus sp. (SeqCode)
CCGCTCTCGACGTCGCCGCAGATGGAGCGCGCGCTGAAGGACCTCCAGGACCGGCTCGAGCGCGGTCTTCAGGATCTCGATGCGCGGCTCCGCCGGCTCGAGAAGGACACCGAGTCCAGCCCCGAGAAGCTCTAGCAGGACGCCGACCGAAGACGGGTAGATCCCGGTGCGGGGGAGCCGACGTGCGGCTCACTCGCTCGGCTCGTGATAGTTAGGACGCCAGATGTACGGGTGGCTGTCGGCTCTTGCGTCGGCCGTCCTCTTCGGGGCGGCGACCCCGGCGGCAAAGAGGCTGCTGCTCGACCTGACCGCCTTCCAGCTCGCCGGGCTCTTCTACCTCGGCGCCGCCATCGGCATCGCCCCGCGGGCTCTGTGGCGGCGCGGAGATCGCCCCCCACTCGACCGGATCAACCGCTCCCGCCTCGCAGGCGCCGTCGTGCTCGGCGGCATCGCCGGACCCGTCCTGCTCCTGCTCGGGCTGCGGTCAGCCTCAGCGGGCTCGGTGTCCCTGCTCCTGAACGTCGAGGTCGCCGCCACGGCGCTCCTCGGCGCGCTGCTGTTTGGCGAAACGCTCGGCACGCGGGGTTGGTGCGGGGTGTGCGGGGTGATCGCCGCTGGCGCGATCCTGTCGTGGAGGAGCGGGTGGCCCGGGGCGATCTCAGCGCTGCTCGTCGCCGCCGCGTGTACCTGCTGGGGCCTCGACAACAACTTCACTGCGCTCATCGACGGCATGAGTCCGAGCGAGACGACGCTCTGGAAGACCGCCATCGCGGGGACGACCAACCTGCTGATCGGCATCGCGTTCGAGCCGATCCGGGCGCCCGCGGCGACCATCGCGACGGCCCTCGGCGTCGGCGCGCTCTGCTACGGCGTCAGCATCGCGCTCTACATCACGGCCGCACACCAGGAAGGGGCGATACGCGCGCAGTCCGTCTTCGCCGCTGCCCCCTTCGTCGGCACTGTCCTCTCGTGGGCGGTGCTCCACGAGCCCGTGCAGCAGGTTCAGCTTCTGGCCGGCGTGTTCTTCATGGGAGCCATCGCCCTGCTGACGCTCGACCGCCACTCTCACCCGCATGCCCACGAATCGCTCGACCACACCCACAGCCACCGCCATGACGACGGCCATCACGGGCATGCCCATCCCGACCTTCCCGTGGGAGTGCGGCACACCCACTGGCACGAGCACCCGGCGACCGAGCACACGCACCCGCACGTTGCAGACCTCCACCACCGGCACGGGTCGCGGTAGCCGATGGCGTACGCGACTTGGGCTCACACCCACGGGGGGCCGACGAGCGAGAAGACGAGCCCGGTCGCCAGCTTCGGGAAGAAGTAGGTCGACTTCTCGGGCATCACCTCGCCCGCCAGGCAGACGGCGCGCACCGCCGTCATGGTGGGCGGGTTCAGCAGGAACGCCGCCGCGGCACGCCCGCGCGCGACCGCCTCCGCCGCCTCCTCGTCCTCGTGCGTGAAGGCGAGGCGCTCCGTCTCGACGCGGAGGAGCGGCCCGAGCACGAGCCCCTGCAGGAGGGAGACGTCGAGGGTGCGGAGCGCGGGGGGCAGATGTGCCAGACGAGCGGCGGCCTCGGGATGCGCGCGCAGGCGAAGGCGACGATCGGGGAGGAGACAATCGATCTCTCCCGCCGAGCGGCGGCCGACGGCGGACAGCGGCTCGACGGTGAAGCTCTCGCGAAGCCGCTCCTCGAGCGCCGCGGGCGCGAGGGCGAGCGGCGCCGGGACGAGCCGGTGCGTCGGCAGGATGACGACGCCCTCCTCCTCCATGTTGGCGAGGTAGGCGAGGACGTAGCGTGCCGCCTCGTTCCCCTGCTGCTCGTCGCGGTAGGCCAGCGCGGTCTCGTAGCGATGGTGGCCGTCGGCGATGATGACCGTCTCGTCGGCGAGCGCCGCCGTGATCCGCTCGATCACGCCCGCGTCGGTGATCGGCCAGAGCTGATGCCAGCTGCTCACGTCGATCGCGGGAGGGCCGAGCTTCCCGGCGCCGACGAGCTCCCGGACCGGCTCTCCCGGCCGGTCGTAGAGGCCCATGATCGGGCTCAGGTTGGCGCCCGTGGCGCGGAGGATCGCGAGCCGGTCGGCCTTGGGACCGGGCAGCGTCCGCTCGTGGGGAAGGACGATGCCGCGCGAGAAGTCCTCGAGACGGAGCCGGCAGATGATCCCATCGCGACGGCGCGTCGATCCATCGGAGAGGGAGAACTGCTGGGAATAGAGGTAGATCGCCGGCTGTCGATCGCGGACGAGGATGCCGCTCTCGACCCACGCAGCGAGCGTCCGCGCCGACGCGGCCCCCCGATCCGCCTCGCGCGGCAGGATGAGGCGGATCGCGTTGTGCGGGCTCCTCCCGTAGAGGGCCGTCTGCTCGGCCGGCGAGATGACGTCGTAGGGTGGCGCCAGCACCTTGCCCATGTCCCCCGCGCGCGCCGGGTCGTAACGGAGCCCGACGAGCGGGCGAATCAGCGCCACGGGCGATCCTCGAGCGCCGCGTGCAGCGCCGCTTCCGCGACCGCGCCCGCACGCAGCACGCGGACCCGCTCCCCCTCGACCTGCGCCACCGTCGACGCGCCGCCGGCGAGGAGGCCGCCGTCGAGGTAGCCGTCGACGCGCGCGCCGAAGTACGCCTCGGCCTCGGCGAGCGAGCGCGGCGGCGACGCGCCCGGCGGGTTGGCGCTGGGCGCCGTCACCGGGCGGCCGAGCCCCGCCACCAGCGCGGCGGCGAGCGGATGACCCGGCACGCGGACGCCGATCGTTCCCGTCCCCGCACCGAGCGGTGCGGGAAGTCCGGCACGCGCCGGCAGGACGAGCGTCAGGGGCCCCGGCCAGAAGCAGCGCGCGAGCTGCCGTGCCGCGGGCGGAACCTCCGTCGCCACCGTCTCCACCATCCCGAGATCCCTCACCAGCACCAGGATCGCCTTCCCCTCCTCCCGTCCCCGCACCGCGACGAGCCGTTCGACCGCCGCATCCGACAGGGCGTCCGCTCCCAGCCCGTACACCGTCTCGGTCGGGAAGACGACGAGCCTTCCGGCGGCGAGCGCCGCGATCGCCGCCTCAGTCGTTGTGATCAGGCGCGATCTTCCTCTGCAGCCGGATGTTCTTCCCCTCGACGCTCTCCGCCAGCTCGACCTTGAAGCGCTCGAGTCGCGTCCGGACGGCCCGGCTCTTGAGCCCGATGATCTGCGCCGCGAGGATGGCCGCATTCTCGGCCCCGCCGCGGCCGATCGCCACGGTCGCGACCGGCACGCCGGGCGGCATCTGCACGGTGGCGAGGAGCGCGTCGAGCCCCTGGAGCGAGCCCGACGCGCAGGGGACGCCGATCACGGGAATCGTCGTGTGCGCCGCGACCACGCCCGCCAGGTGGGCGGCCGCACCCGCGCCCGCGATGATGACGCTCAGACCGCGGCGCCGGGCGCTCTGCGCGTACTGCATCACCGTCTTGGGCGAGCGATGCGCCGACATCACCTGCACCTCGTAGGTGATCTCGAAGGTCTCCAGGCGCTCGGCCGCCGCCTCCATCGTCTCCCAGTCGCTGTCACTGCCCATCACGATCCCGACCTGCATCTTTCCATCAGTGGTAGCCATTGGTCCCGCCCCCTTCCTCACGCCGCGCCGCGCGCCAGCGCGCGATGGCCGATGTCGCGGCGATAGTGCATCCCCGGCCAGTGGACGCAGGCCGCGGCGCCGTAGGCCGCCTCCACGGCCGCCGCGATCGTGTCGCCCAGGGCCGTGACGCCGAGAACGCGCCCGCCGTCGGTCACGAGCGTCCCGTCGCTCCGGCGCGTCCCCGCGTGGAACACGAGCGCATTCCGCACGGCGTCGACGCCCGCGATCGGGCGGCCACGCTCGACGGCTCCCGGGTAGCCCTCCGCCGCCAGGACGATGCACACCGCCGCACGCGGATCCCAGTCGATGCTCGCGCCCGCCAGGCGGCCCGTGGCCGCCCGCTCGAGCAGGTCGACCAGGTCCGAGCGGAGACGGACGAGCAGCACCTGCGCCTCGGGATCGCCGAAGCGCACGTTGAACTCGAGCAGCTTCGCCCGGTCGCCCTGCACCATGAGCCCCGCATAGAGCACGCCCACGTAGGGCGTCCCCTCGCGCGCCAGCGCACGGACGACGGGTTCAATGATCTCCCGCATGACCCGCTCGTGAAGCGCCGGACCCATGATCGGCGCGGGCGAGTAGGCACCCATCCCGCCCGTGTTGGGTCCGCGATCACCGTCGTGGACGCGCTTGTGATCCTGCGAGGTCGCGAGCGGCAGCACGGTGGTGCCATCGCTCAGCGCCATGAAGGAGACCTCCTCGCCCTCGAGGAACTCCTCGACCACCACCTGCGCTCCGGCCTCGCCGAGGAGGCGGTCGCGCATGAGCTCGTCGACCGCGCGGGTAGCCTCGGCGACCGTCGCGCAGATGAAGACGCCCTTCCCGCTCGCGAGCCCGTCCGCCTTCACGACGACGGGCGCGCCGGCCGCGTGGATGTAGTCCTTCGCGGCACCGGGGTCGCGGAACGCTCCAAAGGCTGCACCCGGCACGTCGTATCGGCGACAGAGCTCCTTGGTGAACGCCTTCGAGCCTTCGAGGCGCGCAGCTGCCATTGTTGGGCCGAAGGCGCGGAGCCCCGCGGCGGCGAAGCGGTCGACGAGCCCGAGCGTGAGCGGCAGCTCCGGACCGACGACGGTCAGATCGATGCGGCGCTCGCGCGCGAAGCGCTCGAGGCCCGCGAGGTCGTCGACCGCGATCGGCACGCACTCCGCGTCGGCCGCGATGCCGGCGTTGCCGGGCGCACAGTAGAGCGCCTCGACCCGCGGGCTCTGGCGGAGCTTCCACACGAGCGCATGCTCGCGACCGCCTCCGCCGACGACGAGCACCCGCATGCGCCGCTCAGTGCCGGAAGTGGCGGACGCCGGTGAACAGCATCGCCACGCCGTGCGCGTCGGCCGCCGTGATCACCTCCGCATCGCGCGTGCTGCCGCCCGGCTGGATGATCGCCGTGGCGCCGGCGGCGATCGCCTCCTCGACCCCGTCGGGGAAGGGAAAGAAGGCGTCGCTGCCGAGGACCGAGCCGCGAAGCGAGATGCCGAGCCGCTCGGCACGCGCGCGGGCGGTCCGGACCGGCTCGACGCGCGACGTCTGCCCGCCGCCGAGGGCGAGCGTCCGGTCGGCGGTCGTGAAGGCGATCGCGTTCGACTTCACGTGCTTGACGACCCGCCAGGCAAAGGCGAGCGCGCGGAGCTCCTCAGATGTGGGCGAACGTTTCGTAACGACCGTCGCGTCGCGCGGGTCCTCGAACGCCTGGTCGGCGTCCTGCACGAGGAGCCCGCCGGCGACGCCGCGCACGGCGGGGGCGCTCGGGTCGACCGCCTCCGGATGCCAGCGAACGATCCGACGCGCCTTCTTCTTCCGGAGCAGCTCGAGCGCGTCGGGCTCGAAGGCAGGCGCGATCAGCACCTCGGTGAAGAGCTCGTCGACGGCGCGCGCGAGGGGAAGCGTCCACGGCCGCGTCGAGACCACGATGCCGCCGAAGGGCGACTCCGGGTCGGTCGCGAGCGCGCGCTGCCAGGCCTCGAGCGGGTCGCGGCCGAGACCGACGCCGCAGGGCGTGTTGTGCTTCAGGATGGCGATCGCCGCCTCTGGGAGTGCCCGGAACTCCTCGGCGAGCGCCAGCGCGGCGTCGATGTCGACCACGTTGTTGTAGGAGAGCTCCTTCCCGTGGAGCGGCTCCGCGACGCGGAGGAAGTCGCCGTACAGCGCCGCCCCCTGGTGGGGATTCTCGCCGTAGCGCATGTCGAGCGCCTTCGTGCCGCCGGCGTGGAAGCTCGCGCCGAAACGTCCCTCGCCGTCCTCTCCGAGCGCACCCAGATAGTCCGCGATCGCGCCGTCGTAGCAGGCGGTGGCGCAGAAGACCTTCTGCGCGAGGCGTTGGTTGGTCGCGGCCGATACAGTGCCCGTCGTGCGCAGCTCCTCGAGCACCGGGCCGTAGTCGTCGGGATCGACGAGCACGGTCACGTCGGCGTGGTTCTTGGCTGCCGAGCGAAGCATCGATGGGCCGCCGATGTCGATCTGCTCGATCGCCTCGGCGAGGGTCGTGCCCGGCCGCGCGACGGTCTCGCGGAAGGGGTAGAGGTTCACGGCGACCAGGTCGATCGGCTCGATGCCGTGCGCGCGCATGGCTGCCGCGTGCTCCGGGAGATCGCGGCGCCCGAGGAGGCCGCCGTGGATCTTCGGATGCAGGGTCTTCACGCGCCCGTCGAGCATCTCGGGGAAGCCGGTGTAGTCGCTCACCTGCCGGACGGCGATGCCGGCGTCGATCAGGAGCTTCGCCGTCCCGCCCGTCGAGAGGAGCTCGACGTCGAGCGCTGCGAGGCCGCGCGCGAGCTCCACCAGGCCCCGCTTGTCGCTGACGCTCAGCAGTGCTCGCCGGATGCGGGCCATCACGCTCCCGGGAACTCCTCCCCGAACTCTTCCACGTAGACCCGCGGCACGCGCCGGGCAACCGACGTCAGGATCTCGTACGAGATCGTGTCGCACGAGGCCGCGAGCTCGTCGGCACCGATCGTCCCGCCGAAGAGGACGGCCGCGTCGCCCGTCGACACCCCGGGCACGTCGGTCACGTCGAGCATGACGTGGTCCATGCAGACGCGGCCCGCGACCGGCACGCGCTGGCCGCGGACGGCGACGCGCGCCCGGTTGGAGGCGAGGCGATGGAGACCGTCGGCGTAGCCGACGGGGAGGGTCGCGATCGTGCTGGGACGCGTGGTGACGAAGGTGCCGGCGTAGCCGACCGGCGTGCCCGCCGGGACATGACGCACCTGCGCGATGCGCGTCCGGAGGCGCATCGCCGGGCGGACGGCGGCGCGCGCCGCGAGGTGCGGCGCGGGCGCGTAGCCGTAGAGCATGATGCCCGGACGCACCATCGTGAAGCGCGCCTCGGGCGCGGCCAGCGTGGCGGCACTGTTGGCGAGGTGGACGTCGGGTGGACGCACCCCCGCCCCCACCAGCATTTCGACGGCCTGGACGAAGCGCGCGGTCTGTGCCCGCGCCGCGGCCGTCTCGACGGCGTCGGCCGAGGCGAAGTGCGAGAAGACGCCCGCCACCCGGAGCGTGCCGAGGCTGCGGACCAGGGCCGCGAAGCTGGCCACGTCGGCGAGGTCGAGCCCGAGCCGCGCCATGCCGGTGTCGACCTTGAGATGGACCGCCACGTGGCGACCCCCCGCACGCGCCGCGCCGGCGAGCGCACGCGTCTGGTCGGGATCCCAGACGGCGACGGCGAGATCGTTCGCGACGACCGTCTCCTCTTCCCCTGGAAAGGCGCCACCCAGCACGAGGAGCGGTCCCGTGAGATCCGCACGGCGGAGCTCGACCGCCTCCGCCACGCTCGAGACGCCGAGCGCCTGCGCACCGGCGTCGAGGAAGGCCCGCGCCGCCGGCACCGCTCCGTGTCCGTACGCATCCGCCTTCACCACCGCCATCACCGAGACGTCGGGTCCCGAGAGCTCGCGCGCCCGGCGGCAGTTGTGCCGCAGGGCGGAGAGGCTCACCTCGGCGACCGTCGGCCTTCCATTGATATCGATCCGGGAGTGAACCAGAAGACCCACAGATATCAAACCGGGGACTGCGCTGTCGAGGCGCAACGCGCAGTTGTCAGCTCTTTCTCGAGGGGCTATCGTCCGACGACGCGTGTCGGATGTCGTGCAAGTCGTCGTCAACGACGAGCCGCGAGCGATTGCCCCGGGGGCGACGGTTGCCGACCTCGTCGCCATGCTCGGCCTCGGCCCGCGCCGGATCGCCGTCGAGGTGAACCGCGCCATCGTGCCGCGCATCGAGTACGGCTCGACCGTGCTCCACGAGGGGGACACGGTCGAGGTGATCCACTTCGTGGGAGGCGGCTGACGCGATGCTGACCAACGACACCTTCACGCTGGCCGGACGCGAGTACCGCTCGCGGCTGATCGTCGGCACCGGCAAGTACCGGTCGTTCCAGGAGACGCGGCGCGCGGTCGACGCGTCGGGCGCGGAGATCGTGACCGTCGCCGTCCGCCGCGTGAACATCACGGATCCCGGCAAGGAGAACCTGCTCGAGCACCTGCCGCTCGAGCGCTTCACGATCCTCCCCAACACGGCCGGCTGCTATACGGCCGAGGACGCCATCCGCACCCTCCGCCTGGCGCGCGAGGCGGGGATCGGCACCCTGGTCAAGCTCGAGGTGATCGGCGACGAGAAGACGCTCTTCCCCGACGTGCCGGCGACCATAGAGGCGGCTCGTGTCCTCTTGAAGGAAGGCTTCCAGGTGCTGCCCTACGTCACGGACGACCCGGTCGCGTGCAAGCGCCTCGAGGACCTCGGCTGTCCCGCCGTGATGCCGCTCGCGGCGCCGATCGGCTCGGGGCTCGGTATCCGCAATCCCTACAACCTCCGCATCATCATCGAGCAGAGCCGCGTGCCGGTGATCGTCGACGCCGGGGT
>DATILR010000397.1:0-6475 GCA_035476275.1 Binatus sp. (SeqCode)
ATTCCGAGCAGGCCCGTCTTCCCGGGTGCCTCGCGGGTGAAGACCATCTCGTTGCCGATCGCGACCCGGTGCTCGTTGACCCCGTGCTCGAAGCCCCAGAGCCAGTACGGCTGCGATCCGAGCACGGCGGCCGTCTCCGCCGCCTGCGGCAGTTCCACGTACTGACAGCGGACCGTGCCGTCGGCGGGATGGCGACGATGCGGAAGCTGGACGATGCGCTGACACTCGCGAGGCGGTCGATCGCTGTTCTTGGCGAACAGCGTGACGCCATCGGCGGTGACCTCGCGGAGCGCGACTAGCGTGTCGCAACCCATGTCTCGGCCTGGCGCACCTCGGCCGCCACTGTCAAGGGTGGCGGACCGCGGCTATCATGCGCCTCGTGCGCTGGCGTGTCGCGCTCGCTGCAATATTCGGGGCCACCGTCGGCGCGGCGGCCGCGCAACCCGGCGCGCGCCCGCGGGTCTACGAGCTCATCGCGGGCGGTGAACGATCGTACACGATCGCTCCGGGTGACACCGTCTGGTCAGTCACCGGACGCTTCACCATGAGCCGCGCCCTGTTCGACGCGTTCAACGCGCTCCCCGATCCCGACCATCTCCGTCCGGGCACACCCGTGTGGATCTCCGATCGTCACATCGTGCCCCAGCGCCGCCCGGACGGCATCGTGATCGATCTCGCCAACCGGACGCTCTACTGGTCTGTGCACGGGGCGCTGGCGGCGCGCTTCCCCGTGGGCGTCGGACGGCTCGGGTGGGCGACGCCGCCCGGCCGTTATCGCATCGTCGGGCGCCGGGTGGATCCGGTCTGGCATGTGCCCGCCTCGGTGCAGCAGGAGATGCGGGCACGCGGCGAGAAGGTGGAGGCCGAAGTCGCGCCCGGGCCCGAGAATCCCCTCGGCAAGTACTGGATCCAGCTCTCCGCCGCTGGCTACGGGCTGCACGGCACCAACGCACCGTCCAGCGTCGGGAAGTATGCGACCCACGGCTGTCTCCGCCTCCTCGCCGAGGACGTCGAGCGTCTCTTCCACGAGGCGCCCGATGGAACGCGCGTCGAGGTGGTGTACGAGCCGCTCAAGCTGGCGCGTAACCCGTCGGGAACCGTTTACCTCGAGATCCATCGGGACGTGTATCACGGCGCCAAGCCCGATCTTCCCGCCGCGCTGGCCGCGCTCGACGCGGCGGGGCTGCGGGCGCTGGTCGACCCGGATCGGGTGGCCGAGGTGGTCACGCGCGCCTGGGGAACGCCGGAGGACGTGACGCGAAGTCCGCTGGCGCCGGTCGTTTCACCGACGGGCGCGGAACTCGTTCCTTGAGGCTGGCGGCTAGGCGGCCGGCAGGAGGATGGTGAAGGTCGAGCCCACGCCGGGTGTGCTCTCGACGCGGATGGAGCCGCCGTGTGCCTCGACGATCGTCTTGGTGATGAAGAGGCCGAGGCCCGTGCCCTCGCTCCGCTCCGCCTCGCGCACTCTGCGGTACTTCTCGAAGAGGTGGGGGATCTCCTCGGCCGGAATCCCGCGTCCCGTGTCCCGGAAGGCGAGCGCGACCCAGCCGTCTTCGCGATCGGCCACGATGGTGATGCGCCCGCCCCCGGCGGTGTACTTGATGGCGTTGCTGAGCAGGTTGGTGATCGCGCGGCCGAGCTGGATGGCATCGGCCGTCGCGAAGACGGTGGGCGCCGCCTCGAAGCTCAGCATGATCCCCTTGCGACGGGCCGTGGCGCCGTGGTGCTCCAGCGCCTCGACCAGCAACGGGCGGAGGTCCACCGGCCGGGGCTCCACCGCGAAGCGACCCGCCTCGATGCGCGACAGATCGAGGAAGTTGCAGACCAGCGCGTAGATCTTCTCCCCGCTCTCGCGGATGCGGGAGATGACGTCGGGCGGCACCTCTCCCGGGGGCGGCTCGGGATCGGAGAGCATCTCGGCGTAGCCGAGGATCACCGTCAGCGGCACGCGGATGTCGTGGGTGACCATCGACAGGAAGTCGGCGCGGAGCTGCTCGAGCGCATGGCGGTCGCTGACGTCGCGAAAGATCCCGATCAGGGCCCGTGCCGCGGTCGCCATGCTACCGACCGCGTCTTCTCCGCGAATGGGCGTCAGCGTCACGTCCCACACTCCGCGCGGCGGATCGAGCCCGCGCATGCGGACCTCTCCCGTCCAACGCCCCTGTTCCATCACCGTCGACAGCATCCCTCCGAGGGTGCCGTCGTCGCCTGCCACGGAGACGAAGTCGCTGAGCGACCGACCCTGGAGCGTGGACTCTTCCTGCATCCACGCCTGGGCGAGTGCGGGGTTCACGAAGTCGATGCGACCCATGGGATCGAGAATCACGATCCCGTCGGTCGTGGCCCGCAGCGCGATGGCGAGCACCTCCATCTCCGCACGGGAGTCGAGCATCCCGGTCGCGAAGAGCAAGGCGTATGCCTGCGGCCGCGCATCGCCAGCGGCGGAGAACCGTGCGCGCAGGGCGGCAATGCCCGTAGCATCCGCCACGGAATTGACGCCTCGCGCGCTAGGCCGTGCGCGGGCTTTCCGATACTATTCCGGCTCACCCGATGCCGGCTCGCCAGTGCCCCCAATGTCGGACGAGCGTGCCCGCAGGCGCCAGGTTCTGTGCGCAGTGCGGTGTGCCGCTCGTCGCCGGCGCGCGGCCGGCCACGGACTGGCGGCTCACGGGCACCGGAGCGTCCGTCCTCGGCTTCTTCCTGATCGCCGGCCTCGCGATCTGGACGGGCATCCTCTCCCCGGCGCCTCCCAAGCCCGTCCCCGGTGCGACCGCGACATCGGCGGGAGCACCCGCGGGGGCCGTGCCCGAGGGACATCCCCAAGGTCCCGTCGAGCTGCCTGCCGACGTGAAGTCCTTCATCGCGGACATGCAGGCGAAGGCGGAGCAGGAGCCGCACGACGTCGCAGCTTGGGTGAAACTCGGTCGAGTGACCGCCCGCGCCGCACAGCTCGACCCGACCTACTACTCCTCCGCGATCGCCGCCTTCGAGCACGTCATCCAGCTCGAGCCGCGGAACGCGGAGGGGCTCCGCGATCTCGCCCACCTCCACTACGATCGGAGCGAGCACCAGGAAGCCATCCCCCTCTTCGAACGCTACCTCGCAATCCGCCCCGACGATCCGGCGGCGCGCACCGACCTCGGCACCATGTACCTCTTCGCGGGCAACGGCGAGCGAGCCATCGCCACCTACCGTGACGTCATTCACCGGAGCCCTTCCTACCTGCAGGCGTACTACAACCTCGCGATCGCCTATCATCGCCAGGGCAACGACGCCGAGGCACTCACGCAGTTGAAGACCGCGCGGGGCCTCGCGACCCAGGATGACGCGCGGCAGCAAATCGACGACCTGATCGCGGCCCTTACCGGCGGTACACCGAACGAAGGTGGAACGGCTTCCGCTACCAAGGGGAGTGCAGCGACGCCCCCACCTTCAAGCGCGGCGCGGTCGCCCTTCCAGCAGGCCGTGGAGGAATCGTTCCGGGGACATCCGATCATGGGCCCGCGGATCGTGCGTTTCGACTGGACCTCTCCGACTTCGGGACGGGTTGTGGTGCAGAACTTCCCGATGGACGGCATGCCTGCCGCAGTGCGTGAGAAGTTCACGACGCACCTTGCCGAGATGCTAGGCACCGCCGCGGATGCCCATCCTACGACGACGCCCGTTCAGATGGAGATCACCGACGCGGCATCGGGCACCGTCATGGCAACCGTGACCGGCAGTCCACGAGGAGAGGGTGCGACGGCCTCCGCGGCCAAGGGGAGTGCAGCGGCGCCCCCGGCTGCCGGCGCACCGCGCTCGCCCTTCCAGCAGGCCGTGGAGGAATCGTTCCGGGGACATCCGATCATGGGCCCGCGGATCGTGCGTTTCGACTGGAGCTCTCCGACTTCGGGACGGGTCGTGGTGCAGAACTTCCCCATGGAGGGTATGCCTGCCGCGGTGCGTGAGAAGTTCACGACGCACCTCGCCGAGATGTTACGCACCGCCGTAGGCGCGCATCCTACGACGGGTGCCGTTCAGATGGAGGTCGCCGACGCGGCGTCGGGGACCGTCATGGCGACCGTCTCGCCCTAGCACGCCGAGCGTGGTTCTCGTGACCGTTGCCGGTCGGCCCGGTCAGCGGTAAGGTGCCCTACGGGGTGGTGGTGGGGAAGAGGGTGTCTCCACGAGGTCAGCCATGCTCCACCCAAGCCGCGTACTCATCGGGGTCGTCACCGTCGCGTCAGCACTGAGTGTGCGCGCTCTTGCTGCCGATCGTCTCTTCACGCTGTCCGACGACGGACAGACCTTCCTTTACCGTGCCCGTCCCGGCGACCAGCCGGGTGCCGTGGCAGAGATGTTCGGGATCCATCCCGATGGCGTGCCCGCCTTTCTGAGCTCCAACGGCATCAGCGATCCCACCAAGGTGGGCACGGGCTTCACGTACCGCGTCCCGAACACCGCCCTGCGCGCGCTCTCGCAGCGGGCAAGCACGCTCGAGGCGGAGAACGCCCGGCTCACCAAGGAACTCCGCGAGCTAAAGGAGAGCGTCGCCGGCATCACCCGCGAGCGGGACGAGGCTCGCTCAGCGAGCGCGGAGGCGGAGACCCGCGCGGCACACCTTTCCCGTATCCAGACGCTCTGGCCGATCCTGCAGGCAGTGATCGTCCTGCTGACGCTCGTGGCGGGCGCCCTGGCGGGTGTTGCTGTGGCGGCGCTCAGGCGGCGGGCCCAGGCGGATCGCTACGCTCGCGGCCTGGCGACCGAACTCGACGACCGGCGCAAGGTCACCATGGCGGAACGCCAGGAGAGCGCGCGCCACGTGCTCGATCTCGAGAACCGCGTGCGAACCCTCGAGGCGCAGCTCGGACCGCGGATGCTGGTGGGCGGGCGCGGCAGCTGAGAGCGAAGGCTAGGTCGTCCAGCCCCACTTCGCCTTGTTGGCCGCGACCTGCTCCGCGCTCGGGTGCTCGATCTTGGCGTTCTGGGCGACCTTGAAGTCACCCATGTTCTCCATGATCCGGTAGTTGAGCGGCGTATCGTCCTTGAAGACCTCGGGGACGGCCACCTCCTCGAAGATCGCCTGCCACGGGCACTCCGGCTCGCACGCCCCGCAGTCGATGCACTCGTCGGGATGTATGTAGAGCTGATTCGGCCACTGTTCCCGATCGGAACCCGTGTACTCGTAGATGCAGTCGACCGGACACACCGCCACGCACCCGGTGTCGAGGCAATCGCGGCAGAGGCGGGTGATGATGTACGCCATGACCTCCCCCAGACGAGGCGCCAGATGAGCAGATGGACGATACGACGACTGGCTGTTCCTATCGCCCACCCCCAGGCTTTGCAACCTGTATCGACGTACCGAATTTTCCTTGCCGACGTCCCCCGTTTTTCTTGACAACGTCGCCCGCCTCGGGCACAGAACGCGCGTCACCACGAATTCGGGGCTCGCTCGCGCGGGGGTGCGGGGAGGCGGGGATGGTGAGTTGGCGGTTGGTCGGGACCGAGGTTTCAGCAGTGGGCGCAGCGGCGCTGTCGATGCCGCTCCGCTTGATCGTCCGTCGAGAGCACTTCGATCCGGTAGCACCCCACCCCACTCCGGCCATCCTGGTGCACGGCTTCTTCGGTGACCCCACCAACTTCCTGGTGCTGCGTGGCCATCTGGCGGCCGCGGGTGTTCCGAACTTCGCGACTTTCGCTTACCCGCCCCGCATCGACTACCAGCGGCTCGCACATCGCCTGGGGCAGGAGATCGAGCTGTTCCGTGCCGAGACGGGCGCGGCGGAGGTCGATCTCATCGGCCATAGCCTGGGCGGCCTCGTGGCCCGCTACCTGGTCGAGATGAACCAGGGGAGCCCGGTGCGGCGCCTGGTAACGCTCGGCGCCCCCTACTTCGCGAGCCCACTCCCTCACCACGAGCTCGCCATCTTCGGCTCGCACGACATCTTCATCCCTCCCCCCCATCCGCGCCACTGGCCCCACGCCTGGGATGGGACGACGCCGGGGCGCATCGTCGTCGTCCCCGATTGCGGGCACTGGGGACTCCTTTACCATCCGACCGTCCGCGACGAGGTGACCGAGTTCCTGCGTGCTGGCGCGGGGAAGCGTCATCAGACGCGGAGACCGCTGGCGCTCGAAGCGGCGTCGTAGGCGCTACCGCGCCCGCCCGACACCGACCCGCCGACACGTGTCGGTGAGTGGGCAGAGGCTGCAGCGGGGCGAGAGCGGGCGGCAGATGGTCTGTCCGAAGGCGACGAGCAGCACGTTGAGCCCGCGCCAGTGTCGGCGCGGAAGCTTGGCGCGGAGCGCCCGCTCCGTGTCGTCCGGCGAGCGCGTCCGCACGTAGCCCCAACGATTGGTGATCCGGTGGACGTGCGTGTCGACGCAGATGCCGGCGCCGTCGAACGCCTCCGTGAGGACCAGGTTCGCCGTCTTGCGCCCGACCCCGGGTAGCGCGAGCAGCGCCTCCAGATCGTCGGGGACGCGTCCCGCG
>DATILR010000398.1:0-3537 GCA_035476275.1 Binatus sp. (SeqCode)
CTTCGTATATGGCAGGCCCCGGTCCTTCAGAAAAGCGGCACGCAGGGTGAGGAGCCGGGCCGCCTCGACCGCGGTGGCCATGTCGGCCAGGCGCCACTGCGTCCCCTGGAACTCGACGATCGCCTGCCCGAAGGCCCGTCGGTCCTGGACGTAGGCGAGGGAGTCCTCGAGCGCCGCCCGGGCGATGCCGACCGCCTGCGCCGCGATCCCGATCCGCCCCCCGTCGAGCGTCTTCATCGCGACCTTGAACCCCTCGTACTCCCGGCCGAGGAGGTTCTCCTTCGGCACGCGGAGGTCCGTGAAGGCGAGCTGGGCCGAGTGGGCGCCGCGAATGCCCATCTTCTCCTCGACGCGCACCACCTCCCAGCCGGGGGAGCTGGTCTCGACGATGAAGGCGGCGAGGCCCTGGTTGGCACGGGTCGAGTCGAGGGTGGCGAAGACGATGGCGAGCGAGGCGTCGGGACCGTTGGTGATGAAGTTCTTGGTCCCGTTGAGCACGTAGCCGTCACCGTCGCGACGGGCGGTGGTGCGGATGGAACCGGCGTCGGAACCCGAGTTCGGCTCGGAGAGCGCGAAGCAGCCGAGCCACTCGCCGCTCGCGAGGCGCGGGAGGTAGCGCTTCCGCTGCTCCTCCGTCCCGAGCCCCAGGATCGGCCAGGTGGCGAGCGAGGCGTGAGCCGAGAAGATGACGCCCGTGGCGGCGCACGCCACCGAGAGCTCCTCGACGGCGAGCGCATAGCCGACGTAGTCGGATCCCGCACCGCCGTAGCTCTCGGGCACGAAGCACCCCATGATCCCGAGGCGGCCGAGCTCGGCGACGAGCTCACGCGGGAAGCGCCCGAGGCGATCGGTCTCCGCCGCCGCCGGCTTGAGCCGCGCCGTGGCGAAAGCTCGGACGGTGTCGCGCAGCTGGCGCTGCGTCTCGTTGAGCGCGATCTCCACGCTAGCGCACCTCCATGTTGATATCGCCAGGGCGCGCATGAGCGCCATCGACCCGGAGCCCCACTAGCGTCCCTTCCAGCTCGGCGTCCGCTTGGCGCGGAACGCCTCGAGACCCTCGACGCGATCCTCGCTAGCGAACGCGACCCCGAACGCCTCGACCTCGTAGCGACACCCCGTGGCGCCGTCGACATCGGGCGCGATCGCCGTCGCCCGCTTCGCCAGGCGGAGCGCCACCGGCGGCTTCCCGGCCAGGTCGGCCGCAAGCGCCGCGGCTTCCGGGCGCACCCGTTCCGCGGGCACCACCCGGTCGACGAGGCCGATGCGGAGCGCCTCCTCGGCGGGGATCGGCTTCCCGAGGTAGATGAGCTCCCGCGCCCGCCCGAGTCCGACACGCCGGACGAGACGCTGCGTACCTCCGAAGCCGGGGATGAGGCCGAGGTTGATCTCGGGCTGGCCGAGCCGCGCACGCTCCCCGGCGACCAGCAGGTCGCAGGCGAGCGCCAGCTCGAGACCACCCCCCAGCGCAACGCCGTTGAGGGCTCCGATCACCGGTACGCCGAGCATCTCGACCGCGGCCATGGTCTCGTGCCCGAGTCGGGAGAACGCGACGCCTGCCTCGGGCGCCATCGCCGCCATCGCAGCGATGTCGGCCCCCGCCGAGAACGCCCGCTCGCCAGCGCCGGTCAGAACCACCGCCCGGACGCCGGGGTCGGCGTCGAGCTCCCGGAGCGCCGCACGGAGCGCGCGGAGCGTCGCCGGGTCGAGGGCGTTCAGCGCGCCCGGACGGTCGAGGATGAGCGTCGCCACACCGTCCTGGCGCTCGAGCTTCAGGGTGGTCCCGTCCATCGCCTCAGTACACCGGCCGCCGATCGAAGCGATGGTGCGCCTCGATGAAGCGCACCGTGCGCGTCGCCGATCGCATGACGACCGAGTTCGTGACCGCCCCACCCTTCACGTACCGCACGCCCGCGAGATAGTCGCCCGGCGTGATGCCCGTCGCCGCGAACATCACCGAGCCCGAGGCCAGCTCCTCGAGCTGGTACTTCCGCTGCAAGTCGAAGATGCCGAGCTCGCGGAGCGCCCCCGCCTCGTGCTCGTTCCGGGGGCGGAGCCGCGCCTGCATCTCGCCCCCGAGGCAGACGAGGGCCGCGGCCGCGAGGATGCCCTGCGCCGCCCCACCCGTTCCCATCAGGATGTCGATGCCGGCGTCCGGCCGAGTGGTTGCGAGCGCCGAGGAGACGTCGCCGCTGTCGATCAGCTTGATGCGCGCGCCCGACTTCCGCACCTCCTCGATGAGGGCGTTGTGTCGAGGCCGGTCGAGGATCGCGACCGTGAGGTTCTCGACGTACACCCCCTTGGCCTCGGCGAGCGCCCTCAGGTTGGCGGTCGGGGTCCGGTCGAGGTCGACCGCGCCCCGTCCCTCCGGCCCGCAGGCGATCTTCTCCATGTAGGTGTCGGGCACGCGCAGGAACGTGCCGTGCTCGGCGATCGCGATGCCGGAGAGGGTGTTGTAGCCTCCCGAGGCGCAGATGGCGGCGCCCTCGAGAGCATCGAGCGCCACGTCGGTGGCCGGCCCCTGCCCGGTGCCGACGCGCTCGCCCACGTAGAGCATCGGCATCGCGTCCTGCGGTCCCTCGCCGATCACCACGGTGCCGTCGATCGCGATCGCGTCGAACGCCCGCCGCATCGCCTCGATCGCGGCCATGTCCGCCGCGGTCTCGTCGCCGAGCCCCATGAAACGGGCGGAGGCGAGGGCCGCCGCCTCCGTCACCCGCACGGCCTCGAGGGCCAGGTTCCGTTCCATCGGCGCGTCGCCCCGCGGTGCGCTCAGCGACGGAGCAGTCGATCCATCAGGGTGTAGGCGTCGGGGATGAAGATGCCCTGCTCGCGCGCATCGCGCTCGTTGTAGCCGCGCGAGACCCCGCGCGTTTTCTGCTCGTCGGCGGAGACGTAGACCACGAAGGGCACGGGATCACTCGTATGCGTCTTGAGGGCACAGGGTGTGGGGTGGTCGGGCATGACGAGCACGCGCCATTCCCCACCCATCGCGCGCAGGCCCTCGAGGATGGTGCCCACCACCTTCTCGTCGAAGTTCTCGATCGCCTCGATCTTCTTGCGCGGGTCGCCCATGTGGCCGCCCTCGTCGGGGGCCTCCACGTGCAGGAAGAGGAAATCGCGCGCCTCGAGGGCGCGGAGGCCGTACTCGGCCTTGCCGCGGAAGTTCGTGTCGAGGAAGCCCGTGGCGCCGGGGACCGCGATGCGCACGAGCCCCGCCAGGACACCGAGACCGTTCACCAGATCGACTGCGGCGATGACCGAGCCCTCGACGCCGAAGCGCTCGCGGAGGCGCGGGATCGTGGGGCGCTTCCCCTGCCCCCAGAGCCAGATCGAGGTCGGCGCGCGCTCCCCGCGCATCAGCCGCGCGCGACAGACCGGGTGCTCGGCGAGCAGGCCACGGGAGCGCTCCATCAGGCCCGACAGCACGGCCGCGCCCTCGCCCTCGGGGAAGGACCCGCCGACCGGCTTGTCGGAGAGATCGTGCGGCGGCGTGGTGCGCATGCGGTGCTCGCCGCCGCGCCAGACGAGGAGGTGGCG
>DATILR010000399.1:0-6970 GCA_035476275.1 Binatus sp. (SeqCode)
GACGACGTCGAGCGGCAGCGCCAGCTGCACCGTGTCGTCGAGGCTGAAGGTCCCTTCGAGCTTGACGGTGACGACCCCGGTCACCGATCGATAGGCCGTGGCCCGCATGAGGGCGAGACGGGGCTCGGTGAACGCCGCGCCAACTGGCTTCGCGAACAGTGCAACGAGGGCCACCAGGGCCGCTGCCACGGTCAGGATCCGCAGGCACCGGGATGTCACAGGGTTATCCATAGCAAGAAGACCGCCACCCAAAGAATGGGGGGCCCTACGAACTGCGACGCGCTCCGAGTGGACGAACCACCGCCGATGCGTGCTTTCCGGGCCGGCCGGTGGAGAGGGAGCGGGATATCCAACAGGGGGGGTGCGGCAAATGACGCAGGCGCTGGGAAAGGGTGGCCATCCGGGGGGCTCGGCTCGGAACCCCGTCGGAGGGGAACCGATGATCACGGCAGGACGGCGTGCCCCCGTTCGCCGACAGCCGGGAGCGCGACGGTGAACGTGGTGGTCACGTCGGCGAGGCTGGTGAGCGAGATCTTCCCTCCCATGCGCTCCGTGGCGAGCTTGCAGAACGGCAGACCGAGGCCGGTGTCGGATCCCGTCCCCTCACCCGGGGTGCGGCGCACGGTGCGGAACTTCTCGAAGACCCGCGCCTGGTCCTGTTCGCCGATGCCACGGCCGTGGTCGATCACGCTCAGCAGGACGTTGGGCGGCACCGAGGACGCCTCGATCCTGACGACGCTGCTGCCGCTGTGCCGCAGGGCGTTGACGACCAGGTTGACGAGCACGCGCTTGAGCAGCGACCGATCACCCACGGCAGGTGGCAGCTCGGTGCTGACGGCGACCGTCAGCTGGCGCCTCGCCTGCTCGGCCACCGGCCCGTACTCCCGCGCCACCTCGTCGACCAGCTCGGCAAGGACGATCGGCTCGCGCGCCACCGGCATCTTGCCCTCCTCGATCTTGCTGATCTCGAGGAGATTCTGGATGAGACGCATCATCTCGCGGCACGTGCGTTCGATCTGCAGGAGGTATTCGCGCTGACTCTCGGGCAGGTCCTGTCCTTTTCGGAGCGCGAGCTGCACCATCATGGCGATCCCGTTGACCGGGTTCTTGAGATCGTGAACGACCATGTTCGTGAGGTCGTCCTTCAGCCGCTCCACCTCCGCCCGCGCGGCGAGCGCCTCCTCCGCGACGCGCGCGGCCCGCTCGAGCTCCGTCGCCATCTCGCGCTCGACGAAGCCGCCGTAGATGTACGTGTTCATGGCGAGTGACATGTCGAGGAAGATGGCCTTGATGAGCGCCTCGGCGGCGGGAAGGACGCTGAGACCGTCGCCGGAGTCACCGACCAGGACGCGCAGGGCGAGGCGCAGGTACAGCGCGAAGGCGCCGATGTACCATGCTGGCCCGAGCCCGATCAGCTGGTGCGCGTCCCCGACCCGGAGGCGGCTCTCGAAGTAGTCGGCTTCGAACCGGCCCTCGCTGAGCGACAGGAAGTAGGCGCGCTGGAGCTCCTGGAGCTTCGCGATGCGCGCCGGCTCGGCCCGCAGGAGCTGCTCGAGCGCGGGAAAGCGCAGCAGGTGGGCGTAGAAGTCGGCGACGATGCGGTCGACCGTCGCCTCGGCGAGGGGGCGGTAGCCCTGGAGCGCGCGGATATCGTCGGGACCGAGCTCGAAGAAGGCCAGCTGCTCGGCGCGATGCCCCTCGTCGAGCCCTCTCAGCTCGCGCAGGGACCCCGAACCGGGTGGGTCAGCCGAGCTCGATCCCGAGCTCATTGAGCTTCCGGTAGAGGGAGGAGAGCGACAGCCCGAGCCGTTCCGCCGCCTTCCGCTTGTCCTGCCCCGCCCGCCGCAGCACGTTCTCGATGTGGATGCGCTCGTAGGCGCGCAGGGCGTCGCGCAGCTCGTCGCCCACTGGCGGGAGCGAGTCGTCGGTCTCGCGCAACGCGCGGGGAAGGTCCGCGACCGTGATCCATTCCCCGTCGCCGAGGATCATCGCGTGTTCGATCACGTTGTCGAGCTCGCGCACGTTCCCCTTCCAGGGCTGCGACACGAGGAGCTTGAGCGTCGCGTTGTCCACCCCGCGGTAGACCCGCTTCATGTCGCGGTTGTGGCGGCGGACCAGGTAC
Source organism: Binatus sp. (SeqCode) (assembly GCA_035476275.1). Classification (GTDB taxonomy): domain Bacteria; phylum Desulfobacterota; class Binatia; order DP-6; family DP-6; genus DP-23. Next base: position 2,123 of record DATILR010000399.1, read on the forward strand.
TCGACCAGGCTCGGAATGTCCTCCCGGCGCTCGCGCAGCGGCGGTAGCGAGATGTTGACGACGTTCAGCCGGTAGTAGAGATCCTCGCGGAACTTGCCTTCGTCGACCATCTGCCGGAGATCGCGGTTGCTGGCGGCGATGATGCGCACCTCCACCGTGATCGGGTGCGTGCTGCCGACCGGAAGCATCTCCTTCCCTTCGATCGCGCGCAGAAGCTTCGACTGAAGTCCGAAGGGCAGATCGCCGATCTCGTCGAGGAAGATCGTGCCGCCCTTGGCCCGGCTGAAGAGCCCCTCCTGCGAGCTGACCGCGCCCGTGAAGGCGCCGCGGACGTGGCCGAAGAGCTGGCTCTCGAGGAGGTTCTCCGGGATGGCGGCGCAGTTGACCGGAAGGAAGATGCGCTGCGCGACGTCGCTGAAGTGGTGCAGGGCGCGCGCCACCACCTCCTTGCCGGTCCCGCTCTCGCCGGTGATGAGGACCGTCGTCTGCGTCGGGGCGACCTTCTTGATCAGGTCGAAGATCTCGCGCATGGCCCGGCTCGCGCCCACCAGTCCCGCGAAGTCGTAGTGCGCGTCGACCTCCCGGCGCAGCATCTGCTGCTGCCAGACGAGCTGGCGGTGCTCGAGCATGCGTTCGACCTTGGCGAGCAGGTCGTCGAACACGACGGGCTTCAGGACGTAGTCCGTGGCCCCGTTGCGCAGCGCTTCGACCGCGCTTTCGACACTGCCATGTGCGGTCATGACCAGCACGAAGGTCTGCGGAGAGACCTCGCGGGCGCGCTTCAGCACGGCGAGGCCGTCGGCACCGGGCATGCGGAGGTCGGTGATCACGAGCCCGAAGTTCCTCTCCTCGAGAGCCTTCAGTGCGGCGCCGCCGTCGACCGCCGTCTCCACTGCGTAACCTGCGTCGCGAAGCACCTCGGCGAGGCTCTCCCGGACTCCCGGCTCGTCGTCGGCAACGAGGATGGCCTCCGGCATCGCGGGGGGATGCTACCTCTCCCGGGCGCGAGGCGGCAAGACGAAAGCGTCGCGCCCGAGTCTTCACCGGCTTGCAGACGGGGATTCCGATTTCCAGGACGTGTGGCAGCCGGCGGTTCGCAGATGTGAGTCTGGCGGCGAGCGTTTCGGACGGATTCCCTTGGCCCCGTCAGGGGCACGTCCCTTGCTCCGTGGCGAGAGGCATGATCATGCGCGCCGTCCGCTCGTGAGCCGATGCCACGCAGGCTCCGGCGACATCTCGACAATGATCGCCTTCAGCTCGAAGATCTCCTGGCACGTGCCTTTCGCCGCGAAGGCGAGATCGACCACCTCACCTACGCCGAGTTCCGGACGGCGCTCTTCAGGCACATTGCGATTGAAGAGACGCTGCTCATCCCCGCGGCGGAAAGCGTGCGTGCGAGCAAGGCGCTGCCGACAGCCGACCAGCTTCGACGGGATCACCTGGCGCTGCGAGCGCTGCTCCTCCCACCCCCGACGTTGGTGATCCTGACCGCGATCCGCGCCATCCTGGTCGCTCACGGTGTTCGCGAGGCCAGGGCCGGCGGCCTGTACCAGATCTGCGAAGCGCTGCCGGGACCCCAGGCGCAGGCCATCCTCGCTCGACTCAGCGAGATGCCGGATCCCGCGGCACCTCGACACGTCAGCGGACGAAAGGTCATGGACACGGTCCGGCGGGCGCTCACCCGGGCGGGCTACGACCTGCGCAACTACGAGCCGGGTTGACCGGCGGGTCGATGGCGGCCGACGCTCCCGTCGTGCAAGTATTCCCGCCGACCGGGGCGAGAGCCGTGAAAGGAGACCCCCGTGGCCCTGCATCGTCTCACCACGATCACCATCGGCGTTCCCGACGTCGCGGCGGCCGCTGCCTACTACGAGGAGTTCGGTCTCGCGCCGAAGGGTGACACGCGCTTCACCACCCTCGACGGCGGCGAGCAGCTGCATCTCGTCCCGTCGCGGCGCCGGCGCCTGATCGAGCTCGGGATCGGGGTCGACGACGCCGACGACCTGGGTCGGGTCGCGGCCGGCCTCGGCCGGCTCGACGTCGTGGTCGAGCGGACGCCGGCAGCGCTCACGGCCACCGATCCGGGCACCGGGGTGCGCGTCCTGGTGCAGGCGGCCGAGCGCATCCGCCAGACGGCACCGCCGCCGTCGAACATGAACGGGCCGGGAAGGGCGAACCGCCCGACCCGCCGGGCCGACGCCGTGCTGCGCGAGGACCCGGTCCGCCCGCGGAAGCTCGGCCACGTCGTGCTCGGGTCGATCGACCTCGCGGCGAGCGAGCGGTTCTTCACCGAGGGCATCGGCTTCAAGGTCAGCGATACCGTCGCGGGGCTCGGGTCGTTCCTGCGCTGCTCCACCGATCACCACAACCTCCTGGTGCAGGCGGCACCCGTGCCGTTCCTCCACCACACCTCCTGGCAGGTCGATGACGTCGACGAGATCGGCCGCGGCGCGCACGCCCTCCTCGCCCGGGATCCTGCCCGCCATGTCTGGGGGCTCGGGCGGCACCACATCGGCTCGAACTTCTTCTGGTACCTGCGGGACCCGGCGGGTAACTTCACCGAGTACTACGCCGACCTCGACTGCATCGTCGACGATCAGCTGTGGACGCCGGCGGTGTGGGACGGCCTTAAGAGCCTCTACACCTGGGGCCCTCCGGTACCGCCGTCCTTTCTCGCGCCCGACGACCTCGCCGAGCTCATGATCGGCGCGCACGACTGAAGCGCGCGATGCGCGACCGCTACGACGTCGCGATCGTCGGCTACGGCCCGGTCGGGCAGACGCTCGCCATCCTCCTCGGGCAGCGGGGATGGAGGGTGGGGGTCTTCGAGAAGCAGCCCGCCGCCTATCCACTGCCGCGTGCAGTCCACTTCGACCACGAGGTCGGGCGCATCCTCCAGGCCGCCGGCATCGCCGACGGCCTCGCCGGGATGACCGAGGCGGCGGACGTGTACGAGTGGCGGAACGCGGCGGGCGAGACGCTGCTCCGTTTCGAGAGCAGGGCGGCAGGCACGTCGGGCTGGCCGGAGGCGAACATGTTCGCGCAGCCCGAGCTCGAGCGATTGCTCGACGCGCGCGCCCGTTCGCTGCCGACCGTCGAGGTGCACCGGGGAAACGAGGTGATCGGCATCGATGCGACCGATCGGACCGTGCGGCTGGACGTCGCCACGATGGATGGCCGTCGGCTTTCCGTCCAGGCGGGCTACGTCGTCGGCTGCGACGGGGCCAACAGCTTCGTCCGCCCCCACCTCGGCGCCACCGTCACGGACCTCGGCTTCTTCTTCGACTGGCTGATCGTCGACATTCTGCCCCACGAGCCGAAGATCTGGAGCCCGCTCAACATCCAGATCTGCGACCCCGCGCGTCCGACGACGCTCGTGTCCGGCGGACGGGGCCGCAGGCGCTGGGAGTTCATGCGGCTTCCGGGCGAAAGCCTCGAGGAGCTGAACCGTGCCGAGACCGCGTGGCGGCTCCTCGTGCCGTGGGACGTCACGCCCACGAACGCCACGCTCGAGCGCCACACCGTGTATCGCTTCCAGGCCCGCTGGGTCGACACCTGGCGGAAGGGCCGTCTGCTCCTCGCGGGAGACGCCGCGCACCAGATGCCCCCCTTCGCCGGGCAGGGGATGTGCTCGGGTCTCCGCGACGCGGCGAACCTCGCATGGAAGATGGACCTGGTGCTCGCGGAACGGGCGCCCGTCGCGCTCCTCGATACCTATGCCCGCGAGCGCATCTCCCACGTGCGCGCCATCATCGACTTCTCGATGGAGCTCGGCCGCGTGATCTGCATCGCCGATCCCGCCGAGGCCGCGGCGCGCGACTCGGTCATGGTTGCTGCCGCCAGGGAGGGACACCAGACGACCCCGCCGCCGGCGCCGTCCATCGGACCGGGAGTGCTGCTCGCCGGCGATCCGCTGGCGGGACAGCTCTTCGTGCAGGGGCGGGTCCGCGTCGGCGGCGTGACGGGCCTCTTCGACGACCTGGTCGGGCGTGGCTGGACCCTTGTCAGCCCGCTCGCGGACCCGGCGCGGGGGCTCGAGCCCGCGGCGGCCGCATTCTTCAGCCGGCTGGGCGGCCTCAGCGCGCGCGTGGCTGCAGATGCTCCGGTCGAGGACCTCGACGGCACGTATGGACGGTGGTTCGAGAAGGCGGGAGTCGCCGTCGCCCTGCAGCGTCCGGATTTCCACGTGTTCGGTACGGCGGCGGACGTCACGGGTGCGACGGCACTGGTCGAGTCGCTCCGCCGCGCGCTCGCGTGCGAGGATCGTCCGATGGATCGGTCGCGCGCGCGGGCGCTCGCCCGGGAGGCCATCGGTCGAGGGGACGCGCTCGCGTGGTTCGAGGTGCTCTACCGCGAGGCCGAGGCGGGGACCACCGTCGTCCCGTGGGCCGACCTCGTGCCCAATCCGCATCTGGTCGCGTGGCTGGATGCCCACCCCGATGTCGACGGTCGCGCGCTCGACGTCGGTACGGGGTTCGGCGACAACGCGGAGGAGCTGGCGCGTCGGGGCTTCGCGGTCGTGGCGTTCGACGTTGCGGGGACGGCGGTCGCCCGCGCCCGCGAGCGCTTTCCGGGCTCGCCGGTCCGGTACGCGGTCGCCGACCTGCTGGAGCCGCCGGCGGAGTGGCGCGCAGCGTTCGATCTCGTGGCCGAGACCTACACGCTGCAGGTGTTGCCGCCGCGCGAGCGTGGGCTGGCCGTCCAGGCGCTCCGGACGTTCGTTGCTCCCGGCGGCACGCTCCTCGTCATCGCGCGCGGCCGCGAGCCCGCCGATCCGGAGGGCGCCATGCCCTGGCCGCTCACCCGCGGCGAGGTCGAGGCGATCGCCGGTGACGGCCTCACGTTGAC
>DATILR010000400.1:0-11072 GCA_035476275.1 Binatus sp. (SeqCode)
GTCAGGATGGGAGGGATGAAGCGGCGCTTCTGCTCGTCGGTCCCGTAGCGCATGATGGCCGGACCCACCCACCAGACCGCCATCGCGTTGATGATCCCCGGGGCCCGCGCGAAGGCGAGCTCCTCGTTGAGGATCGCCTGCTCCATGTCGGAGAGGCCGGCGCCGCCGAACTCCTTGGGCCACGACGCGCCGACGTAGCCCGCGGCGTGGAGCGTGCGCTGCCAGGCACGTAGAGCGTCGATATCCTGGCGCGCGGTGGGCGCGGGCACGTTGGCGGCGAGCCAGGCGCGGACGCGGGCGCGGAAGGCTTCCTCTTCGGGGGTGTACGAGAGATCCATGCCGTTTCCTCCGGCGCGGATGCTACCGGGCCGCGGCAGCCGTGACCAGAGGGGCGCGGATCACCGACCGCCGCAGCGACGATTGACTCCCCGGCAGCACGCCGGCAAGGTGCGCGCGTGAGCGCGCCGCCGACGACACTCCGCATCGGCCTCATCCAGATGCGCTGCGCCGCCGATCCCGCCGAGAACCTCGCCACCGCATCGGCACGGGTGCGCGAGGCGGCGCGTCGTGGCGCCGCCGTCGTCTGCCTCCCCGAGCTCTTCCGCTCGCCGTACTTCTGCCAGCGCGAGGACCCGGCCTGTTTCGACCTCGCCGAGCCGGTTCCGGGACCGACCACCGAGGCGCTGGGGCGCATCGCGCGCGAGACGCGCACCGCCATGATCGCCCCCGTCTTCGAGCGGCGGGCCGCCGGCGTCTACCACAACACGGCCGCCATCCTCGACGCCGACGGCACCCTCCGCGGGCGCTACCGGAAGATGCACATCCCCGACGACCCGCTCTTCTACGAGAAGTTCTACTTCACGCCGGGGGATCTCGGCTTCCAGGCCTTCGACACCGCGCACGGGCGGATCGGCGCGCTCGTCTGCTGGGACCAGTGGTACCCGGAGGCGGCCCGACTCACGGCGCTCGCCGGGGCCAACGTCCTCTTCTACCCGACGGCGATCGGCTGGCATCCCGCCGAGAAGGCCGAGCACGGCGCGGCGCAGCTCGCGGCGTGGCAGACGATGCACCGCGCGCACGCCATCGCGAATGGCATCTACGTCGCGGCGGTGAACCGCGTCGGCCACGAGGGAGCCACCGACGGGGGGATCGAGTTCTGGGGCTCCTCGCTGGTCTGCGATCCCTTCGGGGTGGTGGTGGCCGAGGCGTCGCGCACCGCCGAGGAGATCCTGGTCGTCGGCTGCGACTTCCGTCACCAGGAGGAGGTGCGGCGGAACTGGCCCTTCCTGCGCGACCGGCGCATCGACGCCTACGCGCCCATCACGAAGCGCCTGCTCGACGAATGAGCCGGCCCGCGCCGCGGTCGCGCACGCCGGCCGCGCTCGGGTACCGGTGGCCGGCCGAGTGGGAGCCGCACGCCGCCACCTGGCTCGCCTGGCCGCACGAGCGGAGCGACTGGCCGGGAAAGTTCGCGCCCATCCCGTGGGTCTACGCCGAGGTCGTGCGCCATCTCGTCCCCGGCGAGCGCGTGCGCATCCTGGTGGAGGACGCGAGCACCGAGCGGCAGGCGCGGGCAGTTCTCCGTCGCGTGGGCGTGGACCTCGATCGGGTCGACTTCTTCCGGGTCCGTACCGACCGCTCCTGGACACGGGACTTCTGTCCGCTCTTCCTCCGCGACCAGGACGGCGACGTCGCCCTCGTCAACTGGAAGTTCAACGGCTGGGCGAAGTACCCCAACTGGAAGCACGACGATGCCGTCCCGGATCAGCTCGCGCGCCTCCTCGGTCGCCGCCAGTGGAAACCTGTCTTCGCGAGAGGCAGCAAGCGGGTGGTCCTCGAGGGTGGCGCCATCGATGTGAACGGTCGCGGCACCCTGCTGACGACCGAGGAGTGCCTCCTCAGCCCGGAGCAGGCCCGCAACCCCGGCGCGACCCGCGTGGACCTCGAACGGACGCTCGCCGCCCACCTGGGCATCCGCCACGTCCTCTGGCTGGGCGAGGGGATCATTGGCGACGACACGCACGGGCATGTCGATGACGTCGCGCGCTTCACGGACGACCGCACCGTCGTGGTGGTGACCGAGGAGGACACGGCCGACCCCAACCATCGCCGCCTCCTCGGAAACCGCCGCCGCCTGGAAGCCGCGACCGACCAGGACCGCCGCCCGCTCCGCGTGGTCACGCTCCCCATGCCGGCGCCGCTCTTCTTCGAGGGACAGCGTCTGCCCGCGAGCTACGCGAACTTCTACATCGGCAACGCGGCCGTCCTGGTGCCGACCTTCAACGATGCGCGGGACCGGCACGCGCTCGCCACGCTGGCGAAGCTCTTCCCCACGCGCCGCGTGGTCGGCATCCACGCCGTCGATCTGGTGCTGGGGCTCGGCACGCTCCATTGCATGACGCAGCCGGAACCGGCTTGATGGCGCCCGTGGCGATTCCCCTCGAGGCTGCCGAGCTCTCCTTCGGGCGGGACGGCATATGCGGCCACGGGGCGTGGCCGCGGGCCGGGCACCCGCTGCCCGGCCTCGTCCTCGTGCCCGACGTGCGCGGGCTCTCCGGGCACTACCGCGACGTCGCGCGGCGTTTCGCGGCGGAGGGCTTCTTCACGCTCGCCGTCGACCTCTACAGCCGCGAGGGCGCTCCCGAGCTGCCGGACATGGCGGCCGTCTTCCGCTGGATGCGCGCCCTGCCCGACCGCCGCGTGCTCGCGGATCTGGGTGCGGCGGTCGAGTATCTCGCGGGGCGCCCCGAGGTGCGCGCCGAGGCGATCGGCATCACCGGCTTCTGCATGGGTGGCCAGTACGCGCTCATGGCGGCCTGCACGGTCTCACGCCTCGCCGCCTGCGTCTCGTGGTACGGCATGCTCCGCTATGCCGAGACGGACGACGTCAAACCGGCCAGCCCGCTCGACCTGGCACCCGGCCTCGCCTGTCCCTACCTCGGCCTCTTCGGCGCCGACGATGCGATCATCCCGGTCGCGGACGTGGAGGCGCTCCGCTCGGCCCTCGTGCGCGAGGGGAAGACGTTCGACCTCCACGTCTACCCGGGCGCCGGACACGCGTTCTTCAATGATACGCGGCCCGACGCCTATCGCCCGGAGGCCGCCGCCGACGCCTGGCGGCGGGCGCTCGCCTTCCTCGGCCGCCACCTCGTCTAGCGGTGCCTCATCTCGCCGCGACGGCGAGCGGCGCAGACCGCCGGGAGAGACCGCTCTCGCGACGGATGAGGTAGAGGAGCGGCCCCACGCTCCCGAAGACGAGCGTCAGCACGACGTAGGGGGCCACCGCGGCGCCGCGCTCCCGCGCATCCTGCCACATCCAGGAGAGGACCAGGCTGAGCGCGATCACCAGGTCGACGAAGAGCGTCACGGTGACGGCGTTGGCCGCCACCGCCTCGACGATGCCGACGACCCCGTACTGATAGGTGGCATAGGCGGTCAGACCGACAAAATCGAGCAGCACGATCGAGAGTCCGAGTTGCTTGGCGTTCATGGCTCCTCCTTCATGTCCGCGCATCTTCACGGACCGTGCCAGCGGAAGCCGCCCGCCGGGCGGTGTCCCGAAGAAACCACGGCGTTGCGCCGGGGCGACACGCGTGGCCGCCGCGCCACGGCTCGGCCGTTGCCTCGACGTATCCGGCTGCGCCACAATCTCGGCCCGCGAGTTGCGAGAGAGAGCGGGATGACGACCACGGAGACGTTCCGACGGGCACGCTGGTGGGGCGCCGCGGGTGGCGCGGTCCTCGGTGCCATCGACACGGCGAGCCTCGTTCGCCTGGGGGTCGCCTTCCAGATGAACGGACGGGACGTGACCTGGCTCGTGGCCGCGTTCTTCGGCTCCTCGTTCACCCTCCTCGGCTACCTGGTCGGCTGGACAGTGGAGGCCCGCCGCCGCGAGCGGCGCGCTGCCGCCGTCATCCGCTCGCAGACCGAGGCGATCGGCGCGGCGCGGGCCCGCGTGGCGCAGAGCGAGAAGCTCGCCGCGCTCGGGCAGCTCGCGGCCGCGATCGCGCACGAGGTGCGGAATCCGCTCGCCGTCATCCGGTCCGCGGCCCAGGGTCTCGCCGAGGCGAGAACCCCCGCCGACGCCGAGGCGGAGCGGGCCTCGGCCTTCATCATGGCCGAGATCGACCGGCTGGCGAACATCGTGAACTCGCTGCTCGCCTTTGCCCGTCCGCTCCACGTGGAGCCCCGCTCGGTATCGCCCGGCGAGCTCTTCGATCGCGCCGTCCTGCTCGCCGCCGAGGAGCTCACCGCCAAGCACATCCGGCTGGCGCGCGACGAGTCGGCCGCACTGCCGGCCGCCTGGGCCGATCCCGACCTCCTCTGCCAGGTGCTCCTCGGTCTCCTCACCAATGCGGCCGAAGCGGTGCCCGCCGGGGGCGAGATCACGCTCGACGCACACGTGAGGGATGGCGCGGTGGAGCTGGCGGTCGCCGACTCGGGTCCCGGTGTTCCGCGGGAGCTCCGCGAGCGCATCTTCGAGCCGTTCTTCACGACACGCCCGCGCGGCACCGGCCTCGGCCTCGCGGTCGCCAAGGAGATCGTCGAGGCCCACGGTGGGCACATCGGGGTGGGCGAGCGTCCCGGCGGGGGCGCGCGCTTCACCGTGCGGCTGCCGGTCGCGCGGATGGCGGCATGAGCGGGCAGCCAGGAAGCGGACGACGATGAGGCCCCGCGTTCTCGTCGTCGACGACGAGGCGCGCCTGGCCGGCGTGGTCGCCACGGCCCTGGGGCGCGCCGGCTACGACTGCGAGACGTGCGCGAGTGGCGCGGCCGCGCTCGCGGCGCTCGAGGAGCGCGCCGCCGACGTCGTCGTCACCGACTGGAAGATGCCGGAGATGGACGGCGTCGAGCTCCTGCGCCGTCTGCGCGCGCGCTGGCCGAACGTCCCGGTCATCCTGCTGACCGCGTATGGCACCATCCCGTCGGCCGTCGCCGCGATGCGGGAGGGCGCCTTCGACTACGTGACCAAACCGTTCGACAACGACGATCTCCGGGCGGCAGTGAGCCGCGCGCTCGAGCTCGCCCGCCTCTCTCGCGAGAATCGCTACCTCCGGCAGGAGCTGGGACACCGCTACGCCCCCGAGGCCATGATCGCGGAGAGTCCCCGCACGCAGGAGCTCCTGGCGCTGGTCCGGCGGGTCGCGCCGAGCCGCGCGACCGTGCTCATCCAGGGCGAGAGCGGGACCGGGAAGGAGCTGGTCGCGCGTCTTCTCCACTACTGGAGCGAGCGGGTGGGCCAGCCCTTCGTCGCCGTCAACTGCAAGGCCTTTGCCGAGGGCGTGCTCGAGAGCGAGCTCTTCGGCCACGAGAAGGGCGCCTTCACCGGTGCCGTCGGAACACGGGCGGGATGCTTCGAGCGCGCGGCGGGCGGCACGCTCTTCCTCGACGAGATCGCGGAGGTGGGCGTCGACTTCCAGGCGAAGCTCCTCCGCATCCTGCAGGACGGGGAGGTGCTCCGCGTCGGCGGCACGCACCCGCGACCGGTGGACGTCCGGATCGTGGCGGCAACAAACCGGCCACTCCGCGATGAGATTTCCGCCAGCCGCTTTCGCGAGGACCTCTACTTCCGCCTGAACGTGATCCCGATCCAGCTCACCCCGCTGCGTGAACGACGGGAGGACGTCCTGCCCCTCGCCCGCCACTTCCTCGCCCGGCACGCCGCCGAGGCGGGACGGCACCTGGACTTCGCTCCGGAAGCGGAGCAGGCGCTCCTGGCGCACCGCTGGCCCGGCAACGTGCGCGAGCTCGAGAATACCGTCGAGCGGGCGGTGGTGCTGGCACGCGGAACTGCGATCGGCCCGGAGGACTTCCTCCTCGAAGCCACGCGGCCTGCGCCAGCAGTGCCCGCAGGCGCAACGCTGCAGGGGCACCTCGATGTCTCGGCTGCCGCACACATCCGCGCCGCCCTCGAGGCGGCGGGCGGAAACCGCGCCGAAGCCGCACGCGCCCTCGGCATCGACCGCACGACCCTGTACCGCATGATGAAGCGCTTCGGAATGTAGCCCTCCGACCTGGACCAGGAAGGAGCGGTGGCGGTGCGGGAGCGGGGGTGCTGCTCGAGCGACCCCGCAGGCGGCACGCCCGCCGGAACGTGGACACCCGGTAAGCCGCCGAGGACCGGGAGCGCGAGCAGCACCCCCGCTCCCGCGCCGCCACCACATGCGCCACGTCTCACCCGACGCGTGCCAGCCCGAGACGCCCCTTCCAGCGGTGCACGAGGACCGCGCGGAGCGCGGCCGACTCGGGACGGGACAGGTCGGGATCCTCCGCGAGCCACGCGAGTGCCTCGTCGCGCGCGGCGCGCAGGAGCGCGGTGTCGCGCAGGAGGTTGGCGACCCGGAAGTCGGGGAGGCCCGCCTGCCGGGTGCCGAGGAAGTCGCCCGGACCGCGCAGCGCGAGGTCGGCGTCGGCGATGCGGAACCCGTCGGTCGTCTGCTCGAGAGTGCGGAGCCGCTGGTAGGCGTCCTCGCCCGTCCAGTCGGGCACGACGAGAAAGCAGTGGGCGGGCGCTGACCCCCGGCCGACCCGGCCACGGAGCTGGTGGAGCTGCGCCAGGCCGAAGCGCTCGGCGTGCTCGATGACGATCGCGGTCGCGTTGGGGACGTCGATGCCCACCTCGATCACGGTCGTCGACACGAGCACGTCGTAGTCACCGGCCTTGAATGCCCGCATGACCTCGTCCTTCTCGTCCGCCTTGAGGCGTCCGTGGACCAGCCCGAGCCGCAGCCCGGCCAGCGGCCCCGCGCCCAGCTCGTGGAGCATCGTGGTCGCGGCGCGGAGCGCACTCTTCTCCGACTCCTCGACCAGCGGATAGACGATGTAGGCCTGGTGCCCGGCCGCCACCTCGTCGCGGACACGCGCGTACACCCGCTCGCGGCGTGATTCGCGAAAGAGCTCGGTCGTGATCGGCGTCCGCCCCGGGGGCAGCTCGTCGAGCGTCGAGACGGCGAGATCGCCGTAGAGCGTCAGGGCGAGCGTGCGTGGGATGGGCGTGGCGCTCATGACGAGCACGTCGATGGCACGCTCCTCGGCACCCTGGCGCTGGAGGGCCGCACGCTGCAGGACCCCGAATCGATGTTGCTCGTCCACGACGGCGAGGCCGAGACGCGCGAACCGCACCGGGTCCTGGATGAGGGCCTGCGTGCCGACCGCGAGCGGCAACTCGCCGGCGGCAAGGCCGGCCACGGCGTCGCGCCGGGCGCGTCCGGTGACCGCGCCGGTCAGGAGGACAGGGGTGAGGCCGAGCGGCTCGACGAAGTCCCGGATGGTCGCGAAGTGCTGCTCCGCGAGGAGCTCCGTCGGCGCCATGAGCGCCGCCTGCTGCCCCGCCTCGATCACGACCAGCGCCGCGAGAAGTGCAACCAGCGTCTTCCCGCTGCCCACGTCACCCTGGAGGAGGCGGCGCATGGGATGGGGCGCCGCGAGGTCGGTCACGATCTCGGCGAAGACGCGCTCCTGCGCGGCGGTGGGCGTGAACGGGAGCCGGGCGCGGAGCGCGGGCACGAGGCCGGTCGAGGGCGGGAAGGCCGTGCCCGGCTCCGCTCCCACCGCCTGCCGGCGGAGCGCGAGCCCCAGCTGGAGGAAGAAGAGCTCGTCGAAGATCAGCGAGTGATGGGCGAGCGAGCGCGTCGCGCCCAGCTCGTCGATGGCCGCCTCGGGCCGCGGGGCGTGCACGTGGTGGAGTGCCCGCGGGAGATCGATGACCCGTTGTCGTGCCGCGACGGCGGGCGGCAGCGCGCTCGGCACCCGATCGGCGAAGGACGTCACCGCCGCCTGCACGATCCGCCGCATGGCGCCGACGTGCATCTCGGTCGGCTTCTCGTAGACCGGAACGATCTGCGGCGCGACCTCGTCCGCGGCGCCCAGCACCTCGACGTCGGGATGGATCAGCCGCGGCGGGCCGCCACCGAGCGGCGGCTCCACTCGCCCGTGCACCACGACGCGCTGGCCCTCGGCGAGCCGGCGGCGGAAGTAGGCCAGCTGGTGGAACCAGACCAGGAGCAGCAGGCCGTCGGCGTCGCGCAGCACGACCTCGAGGACGGCGCGGCCGCGACGGCCGGCACGACCCTCGCGGACGTGGGCCACCTCCCCGGCGGCCGTGGCCTCCTCGCCCACGTGGAGGCTCGCGAGCGGACGGAGCGCGCGCCGATCCTCGTAGCGAAACGGGAGATGGTAGAGCACGTCCTCGACGCTACGGAGGCCGAAGCGGGCGAGCTGGGCGGCGCGCTGCGGGCCTACGCCGTGGATGGAGTCGATGGGACGCGCCAGGCTCTCGAGGGCGGCGGCCAACGGCGCGGTCGACGGCCGGTAGTCGGACCAGGGCGTGGGCGCGGCCGCGGCGTCCCGCAGCAGCGGGAGGAGCGCGTGCGCCCGCCGGAAGAGCTCCTCGCGCGGCGGTCCGCTCGCGAGCTCCCCGAGGATCCGCTCGAGCTCGACGAGCGTCGCGGCCGCCGCCGGCGACGCCGCCGTTCGCGCACGCGCCACCCGCTCGGCGAGCGCCGGCAGTGGAAGATGCGTCTGCTGCACCCGGCGGAAGTCGTCGGCGGCGAGGTATTCAAGGGGCGGGGCGAGCGCCTGCAGCAGCTCGGCGAGGGGCGTCGTCTCGCTCATGCCCGCGACGGCCGATCCATACGTGCATGGTAGCGGGAACGAACCGCTAGGGGCCAGGCGGGGGCACCGATCAGAAGCGAGACCATGACGTTCGACGTTCAGGGTAGCGCCCGAGCATGACGCAGAGCATGACCGGGGCTCCTGAGCGGATGGATGCCCGCTGCCGCCTTTTTTTCTTGACATTCGAAGAGGGGTCGCTATGGTGCGGCTCCACCCCACCATGACGCTCGCGAGCTCGGCCCCCGCCGCGCCCGACGCCAGCTCACTCATCCTCTTCCCGCTCGATGGGGCTGATGCGATCGCGCGGCTCATCCGCACGCTCAAGGCCCGCAAAGAGAGCATGATCGCGCTATGGCGCGAGCTCGCCGAGGTGCGTCTCGGCCCGCATCGTACCCTCTCCGAGCAGCTCTTCCGGGAGACCTACATTCCGGGGCTGCGCACTGCCATCGAATCGCTGGCACGCGGGGACAGGACGTCCTTCGTCGCTCTAGCCGCCGACTTCGGGGCGCAGGTCGAGAGGGCGGGTCTCCCGTTCGCAGTCGTCATGGCGCACGTGAACTTGTTGAAGGAGAGCTGCGTCTCGGTGCTGGCCAATGACCGGCTCGAGCTGAGTACGGCGATCCTCTTGATCGACAAGCTCACCGCTTGCTTCGTGAGCCTAGCCGCCGAAGGTTATTACGCGCCCGCCCGCCGGAACGGCAAGCGCGCCGACGCCGGCGAGGCGCAGCCGCTGGACGTCACCTCCCCGCCGAGCCCGCACTTCTTCCAGGGAATGGTCGGTGGATCCGACGCCATGCAGCGGGTGTTCGCGCAGATTCGGCGTGTCGCCGCCGGCGGTTCGCCCGTGCTCGTGGTAGGCGAGACGGGGACGGGCAAGGAGCTCGCGGCGCGTGCGATCCACATGGTCGGCCCGCGCCGCGACGGCCCGTTCATCGCACTCAACTGCGCAGCCCTCCCCCGGGAGCTCATCGAGAGCGAGCTCTTCGGCCACAAGCGCGGCGCGTTCAGCGGCGCCGTGAGCGATTGCCTGGGCCTCTTCCGTGCCGCCGACGGCGGCACGCTGCTGCTCGACGAGATCACCGAGATGGTTCCCGACCTCCAGGCGAAGCTGTTGCGGGTGCTGCAGGAGCGGGCGGTGCGACCGGTGGGCGCCGCCGCCGAGGAGCCGGTCGACGTCAGGATCGTCGCTTCGAGCAACCGCGACCCCGAGGCTGCGGTCCACTCGCGTCTCCTGCGCGCCGATCTCTACTATCGCCTCGCGGTCAGCAAGATCATGCTTCCGCCGCTGCGCGAGCGACGAGAGGACATCCCGGCGCTGGTCGAGTATCAGGTCGGCCGCCTGGACACGTACCACCCGCATGGGGGCCCGTTGGCGGGCGGGGTGACCCCCGAAGCCATGCGGCTCCTCCTCGCGCAGTCCTGGCTCGGGAACGTTCGTCAGCTCTTCAACGTCCTCGAGGATGCCTTCACGACGGGAAGCGGGCGGATCGACGTCGGGGACCTGGCATTCCCCTCGACGGAGGCCGAGGTGGCGCCCCCCGGGGTGGCGGCTTTGCTACCCACGTTCCGGGAGACGGAGCGAACCCTGATCGAGCGAGCACTCGTCGTCACCGGCGGCAACAAGCTGCGCGCGGCCCGGCAGCTCGGCATTTCACGCAAGAAGCTCTACGCGAAGCTCGCACGCTACGGGCTCGACGGGAGAACCGCCGCCCTCGCACCGCGCTGAGCCAGCCGTCCGGAACGAGCTGTATCAAACGGAACCGTTTCTGTCCTCTACCTGTCTCCAGGGGAGACAGGCTCGCCGGGAGAGGTCGGTCCGTTTCGCCCCACGGGCGAGGCTTTCGGCCACGGTCTCGATCTTGCTCCTCCGCCCGGTCGGCATGCGACCGAACGTCGCCATGGCGCGGCCGCCTCCTCGCGCGCCGCACGAGCTCGGATCCCGGTGGGGAGCGAAAGCGTCGCACGTGAGCCAGCTCGGCCCGGGGTGACCCGGGTTTCCGACTCGGAGAGGAGAGGTCATGAAGCGTGTCAGAGGCACGACGACCCTGGCGCTCGCCGTCGCGGCGGCGATCGCCATTCCCGGCGTCACCGCGGCACAGGTCCCGGAGCAAACGGATATCCCGAACCTCTCCGGGTTCGGATTGCCCCTCATCGCCGTCATCGGGCAGGTGGCCCAGGGCAACACCGAGAACTTCTCACTCTTCGCAGATGGCCAGTTCGACTTCGTCGACGTGGAGAACCTGCCGGTGCTCGGCCCGATCTTCAACAGCCGCGCCTGCGGGGCCTGCCACTTCCAGCCCGCCCTCGGCGGCTCGGGCAGCTTCATCAACGAGGTCCGCATCCGCAACAACACGGCCGGCGGGCCGCTGCACATCTTCGCCAACGACAACATCCTGCGTCTCGGGCCGCAACAGGAGGGCTCGACGACCATCTTCCCGACCGGCGTCGAGGCGACGCCG
>DATILR010000401.1:0-2463 GCA_035476275.1 Binatus sp. (SeqCode)
TACGCGGCGATGCTGGCGGTGAGGATCGCCGGCTGCGCGTACTCGGTCAGCACGAGCTGCTCCTCGGGCCCCTCGAAGCACAGGCGCGCGAGCGCCATCCCGAGCCGCTCGTCCGCTTCCGCGAACGTCCGGCGGGCCACCGGGAAGGCGTCGGCCAGGTCGCGCCCCATGCCGACCCGCTGCGAACCCTGTCCCGGGAAGAGACAGATCACCGCCGCCTGGCTCACGGGCGGCTCCCGGGCGCTGCGCGCGTCAGACGTGCCCTCAGCCTTCCTCGACCTCGACGACCTTTCGGCCGCGATACGTCCCGCAGTGCGGGCACGCCCGGTGGCGCACCGTGGCCTCGCCACATTGCGGACATGAGATCACGTGAGGCGGAACAAGCGCATCGTGTGAGCGACGCTTGTCCCGCTTGCTCGCCGACGTACGGCGCTTGGGTACGGCCATCGTTTCCTCCTCCGCGTCCAGTCACTTCCCGCGCATGAGCGCATGCAGGACGGCGAGTGGCCCGTCGGTCTGCACCGCCGGGCAGTTGCACGGACCCACATTCAAGTTGGCACCGCAGCGTGAGCAGAGCCCTCGGCATGCCTCGTCGCACAGGGGCCGGGTGGGCAGGGCGAGAATCGTCTGCTCGTGGACGAGCGGTGTCAGGTCCACCTGGTCGCCCTCGTAGTGGCTGAGCGCCATGTCCTCCGCCGACAACGCCGCCGCGTGCGCGTCCGCCGCCGCGCGCGGCATGAGCACGAACGCAAACGGGTGGTCGAGATCGAAGACATACTCCTCGAGACAGCGCGCACAGCTGCCGACCACCTGGGCGTGCAGCGTGCCCTGGAAGAACAGCTCGAGACCGGCACGAGAATGGGTGACGTCGACGTTCAGGCCCGCCGGCAGGCGCCAGTCCCTCATGTCCCCCCGCCCCAGCCGCGTGTTCAGTTCCCCGACGTCCTCGGAGTACGAAAGCTCCGTCGGCGACGCCTTGATGTCGTCGATTGCGATCTTCATGGGCAGCCCGGGCGGAGCGGCCAAAGGTATCGACCGCATGATAGCCCGTCAACGGCCGGGCGCGGAAGGCCACCGTCACTCCTCGCTCCGCCCTTCCCGCCCGACGCCGAGCCGCTGTTCGAGTCGCCGTACGCGTCGAAAGAGCTCCGGCAGACGCGGGAGGGCGGCGGTGATGCGACGCCAGACGGATACCTCCACGGCCGGATAGCCACCGTACCGGGCCCCGGCGGGGATGTCGCGGTGGAGGCCGGACTGCGCCGCGACCTGCGCCCCCTCGCCGATCGCGAGGTGGCCGGCTGACCCGACCTGCCCCCCCAGCATGACGCGCGCGCCGAGCACCGTGCTGCCGGCCAACCCGACTTGGGCCGCCAGGAGACAGCCGGGCCCGATGCGGCAGCCGTGTCCCACCATGACGAGGTTGTCGAGCTTGCTCCCGCACCCGACGACCGTCGCTCCCAGGGCCGCTCGATCGACGGTGGTGTTCGCGCCGATTTCCACGTCGTCCTCGACCACGACCGTCCCGATGTGGGGAATCTTTCGATTCCCGTCCGGCAGGGGCAGGAAGCCGAAGCCATCGGTGCCGAGCACCACCCCGGCGTGGAGCGTGACCCGATTGCCGATCGTGACGCCCTCCCGCACGATCGCGCCGGCGTGCGCGGTGAACCCGTCCCCGATGCGAACGTCATCGTAGATGGTCACGTTGGGATGGAGCACGGCGTCGCGGCCGACCGTGACGCGGCGGCCGACGACGACGTGCGGACCCACCGCGGCACCGGGGCCGAGCGTCGTGCCCTCGCCGATGACCGCCATCGGATGGATGCCGGGGACGATGGCCGCGGGAGGATGGAAGAGCTCGATGGCCCGGATGAAGGCGAGATAGGGGTGCGATGCGAGCAATGCGGGGAGCTCTCCCGGCGGTGCGTCGCGGGCGAGGATGACCGCCGCCGCCCGCGTGGTGGCGAGCTTGGTCGCGGCGCGGGTATCGGCGAGGAAGGTGATGGTCGCCGGCCGCGCGTCGTCGATCGCTGCCACGTCGACGATCTCGACCGCACCGTCACCCCGGAGCTCACAGTCGAGCGCGCGGGCGAGATCGGCGAGCCGCATGGACGGCCCTTTAGCCGACCGCCCGCGGGCCGTCCAACGATCGACGAACGTCGCGCAGTCATGCTCGCCTTGGCGCGGACTGCGTGGTAGGAACCGCGCATGCCGGAGCCCGATTTCGACAAGCGGGGCGGCCTCCTGCCGGCGATCGCCCAAGACGCAGAGAGCGGCCAGGTGCTGATGGTCGCCTACATGAACCGCGAGGCTTGGCGTCATACACTCGAGACGGGTCTGGCCACGTACTGGAGCACGTCGCGCAACGAGCTCTGGGTGAAGGGGCAGACGTCGGGCCACCTGCAGCGTGTCCGCGAGGTCCTCGTCGACTGCGACGAGGACGCGGTGCTCCTCAAGGTCGAGCAG
>DATILR010000402.1:0-6452 GCA_035476275.1 Binatus sp. (SeqCode)
CCGTGCGGCGTGTAGAGGACCCGGACGCCGGCGCTCCGCGCGACGAGTCGCCCGATCAACCCCGCCTTGGTGCTGTGCAGGTGCACGACGTCGGGACGGAAGGCCCGGACCTCCGTCCGCAGCCGGGGCACGGCGGTCGCATCACCCGGACCCAGACCGCGATGGAACGGCAGAGGACAGACGCGGATTCCCTCGCGCACGAGGCGGTCGATGAGCGTCCGCGCCTGGGGCGCCATCCGGCGTGGTGAGTAGGCGAGCGCGGGCTCGACGCGCGATCGATCGAGCCCGTCGAAGACCCGCTCGAGGTAGGAGAGCACGCCGTACTCCATCGGCTCGCTGGCGAGCAGCACGCGGAGTCTCCTCATCGTGCGACCGGGAAGGGCATGGAGTCGGTGCGCCAGTGCCATGCGGGCACGCGCCGCGCGCGCCGGACGGCCGGCAGGCCGAGCGCGCAGGCCATCAGGATCCAGAAGTGTCGCTGGTAGAAGCCGTCGACGAAGAGGTTGAACGCCGCCATCGCAGCCAGGCCCCCGGCCACGACGCCCGCCCCCGCCGGCGCCGGCCGTCGGGCCGCCGCACGCGCGCAGCACCAGATGGCGCCGAGGACGAGCCCGGCGAGCAACATGCCGCCCACGATTCCGAGGTCGACGAACGCCCACAGGTAGGTGTTGTGGACGGGGATGTGCCCGCCTCGTCCCTCCATCGTCCACGTGTTCAGGTCGTTGAAGCCGCCGATGCCGAGGCCGAGGAGCGGGTGCTCGCTGAAGAGCTGCAGGGCGCGCGCATAGAGCGTGAAGCGGTTCTCCACGGTCCACATGCGCCAGACATGTTGATCGAGGACCGTGGCGAGCCGGTCGCCGGCCGCGGTCTGGAATGCCAGCGCCGCCACCAGGCCTCCCAGCATGAGGAAGCAGAGACCGCGCGCTGCCGTGGTCCAGGGATCGCGGCTGCTGGCGAAGGCTGCGACCACGAGACCGAAGGCCGCTCCCACCACCCCGCTGCGCGAGCCGGTCAAGACGAGCGCCAGGGCGAGGACACCGAGGCGCGCGAGGCGTCCTGCGATCGTCAGCCGCGCATCCAGGGCGGTGATCAGCAGCGCCACGGCGAGCAGGCTGCAATAGATGTTCGGGTCTCCCGGCATCGTCGAGCAGAGCCGACCAGCGGCGACCAGCTGGTTGGGCATGCCGGCCAGCCACGCGCCATAGCCGGCGAGCCCGACGACCGCGCTCCAGATTCCGCCCAGCGCGAGCGCCCTCAGCACCGCAGACTCCGCCCCGCGCTCGAGCGCACGGGCCGCGGCCAGCGCCACCACGACCAGGTAGGCCAGCCCCGCGGTCTTCCCCATCGCATACCAGCTGAGCGAGCGGTCCCTCGCGGCGACGAGAGTGGAGAAGAGCGCCAGCAGCGGAATGCCGATCGCGACGAGCGAGAGTCCCGGCGAAAGGCGCCGCCGCGGTGCCGCGATGGCGGCGAGCAGGACGAGTGGTGCCGCCGCATCCGCCGCCGCAATCCGGAGATGCGTCCCGTCCGGCATCACCAGGACAGGCTGCAGCGGGATCAGCGCCGCATACAGACAGACGGCTGCCCGACCCCACGCGATCGGCGGACGTGCGGGCTTCCGCGCCCGCCGCTGGAACCGCATCACAGCGCCCCTCGCTGCTGCAGCACGGCGGGCAGCGTCCGGAGGAGGATGCGGAGATCCTCGCGCAGCGAGCGCCGGCCCACGTACTGCAGGTCCATGCGCGCCCGCTCGGGGTAGCCGATGGAGCTCCGTCCGCTCACCTGCCAGAACCCGGTCAGGCCCGGCTTCACGCGCAGCAGCATGCGCGCGTAGTCACCGTAGTTCGCCACCTCCTCGGGCACGATGGCGCGCGGCCCGAAGAGACTCATGTGACCCTTCAGCACGTTCCAGATCTGGGGCAGCTCATCGAGGCTCGCGCGGCGCAGGAAGCGGCCCAGCGGCGTGATCCGCGGGTCCTCCTCGGGCGGGAGCTTGAAGTTCGACGCCACGTAGCGCTCGTAGAGCTCGGGGGAGGCGCGCAGCAGGTGCTCCGCGTCGGCGACCATCGAGCGGAACTTGTAGAGGGGAAAGAGCCGCCCTGCCCTCCCGACCCGCTGCTGCGCATGGATGATCGGGCGCCCCATCCTCCACCACACGAGCGCTGCGACGAGAGCGAAGAGTGGGGAGAGGACCACGAGCAAAGCGGCCGTCCCCAGGATGTCGATGGCGCGCCGGATCGCGCGGGAGACGAGAGTGTCCGGCACCGCGTGCAGGGAGATGATGGAATGCGAGCCGATGTGGACTGCGTGGGCGCGGACCGGCGGTCGGCCGAACTCCGGCAGGACGAAGTGGACGGCGACGCCGTCCATCAGGAGCCGTGCACCCACGCGCGCCATCACGTGCTCGTCGATGCCGGTGCCGAGGTCGAAGTAGACCTCGTCGGGCGCCTCGCGCAGCAGCCGCTCCATCAGCTGGACGCCCATGCGATCGCTCTCGACGACACGCGCCGCATCGACCAGGCGTGCGAGCGCCTGCGCACCGGGCTCGGCGCCCACCACGATGCACCTCCGCCGGCCACGTGTCTCGGCCAGCGTCGTGAAGGCGTGCGACGTCCAGCCCTCCCGCCGGCCGTTGCTCGCTACCTGGCCATCGACGGCCGGCAGGGGCGCGGTCACGAGGGCCGTCTCCGCCTCATGCACGAGTTCCGGCCTCATCGGCGCCTCCGTCCCCGCAGGAGAACCCAGGTGGCGGCGATGTCCGTCGCGCCCCCACCCAGGGCGACGGCGACCGCCGCACCGCCGACGCCGGCGACGGGCACCAGCCCGAGGCCGGCGACCACCGTCACCACCAGGCCGAGCGACTGGACGCTCAGCAGCAGGTCGAGCCGGCGCGCGGCGACCAGCGCGATGTAGGCGACCTCGTTGACGACGCTCAATCCGGCCGCCAGCGCGATCACCACGAAGGTCGTGTGATAGGCCGCGTAGTCCTCCGCATACGCGAGCACGAGGAACTGGCGGCCGACAAGCGCCGTGACCGCCACCAGCAGACCGCTCATGAGCGCCGCCGCGCCGAGGAGCCGCACGACGAGCAGGCGATAGCGTCGCCCGTCGCCGACGGCGGCCCATCCGAGGCGCGGAGCGGCCGCGTGGCAGACCGCCGCCGCGAGCTGCGAGAGCGCCGGGCCCATCGACGAGAGCGCGGTGTAGTAGCCGACCGCGACCGCCCCCTGGCTCAAGGCGAGCAGATAACGCGGCACGCTCTGGGTCACCGCATAGACGCCGTTCACCGCGCCGAGCGGGAGGCTCTCGCGCGCGAGCCGCCGGAGGGTGCCGATCTCCGACCGCGCGAAGGCCGGCTCGAGCGCCCCGGCGGCGCGCAGGTCGACGAGCAGGAGGAAGGCCGTCCAGGCGCCGGCGAGCGCCCATGCGCCCTTCGCCAGCGTTCCACCCGCCGCGACGACGCCGAGAAGTGCCGCCAGACCGACCGCGCCGCGAGCCATGCGCGACACGGCGACGAAGCGCATGCGGTCGTGTCGCTGCGCGAGGCCGTAGCAGGTCTCCGACGTCGCCTCGGCGAGCTTGGCGACGCCGATCGGCACCAGGATCGCCACCGCGGCTCGCTCCATGTGGGCGAACACCGCCACGATGCCGATGATGACGGCAGCGAACAGGTTGGCGGCGAATCGCAGGTTCAGGTAGTCGGCGAACGCGTAGCGGCGTGTCACATCGGTCGCCTGGAAGGTGCGCAGGGCGAATCCCGTGATGAGCACGACCGGCGTGGCGACCGCGAGCGCCAGGCCGAGGTGCCCGAGAGGCGCGGGTGTGCCCAGCTTGGCAAGGCCCACCACGGTGGCCCACTGACAACCGGCGTAGAGGAGATTCGACGAGAACAGCCAGAGGGCGGAGCCCGCCAGCGTCCCGCGCCACGCGACCTCCTGCACCCGCGGCGTGACCCGTGGCAGGGAGACGGTTCCGACGCTCATGCCTGCTGCGTCCTCTCCGCGGGTCGTCCGTAACCGTAGTACCCGTCGTGGAAATAGGGATCATCCCAGCGGAGGCCGACGTTGTTCACCATCACGCCGAGGAAGTTCGCCCCGGCGAGCAGGAGGCGATCGCGCGCCTGTCGCACGAGCTCACGGGGCGTATCGTGGCCCTTGACGACGAGCACTACCCCGTCGGCCTCCCGGGCAAGAACGGTGGCGTCCGTCACCGGCAGCAGGGGCGGGGTGTCGACGACCACGAAATCGAACACGTCACGCAGGCGTGCGAGAACGTGGCGCATGCGGAGCGAGCTCACGAGCTGCACCGGATTCGAGGGCGGGCGTCCCGCGGGCAGGAGGAAGAGCTGAACGGCACCCGTCGCGCGGATCGCGCCATCAAGACTGCCGGTACCGCCCAGGCAGTCCGCGAGGCCGCAGTCGTTCTCCACGCCGAGGGCCACGTGGCAGCGGGGGTGGCGGAGATCCGCGTCCACCAGCACCACGCGCGCGCCCCCTTCCGCGAGCGCTGCGGCGAGGTTCAGGCTCGCCACCGTCTTGCCCTCGCCCGCCCGGGCGCTGGTCACCAGGATGACCTTGGGCGGCGCACCCGGGACCGAGAAGAGCACGGCGGTCCGCATGCTGCGGAACGCCTCCGCTACCCGCGACCACGGCTCCTGGACGACGAGCAGCTCACCTCCCCGACCGTTCGGCTCTCTCGACCCGATCGCCGGCGCGCCTCCGTTCTTCCCCCGGACGCGTGCGAGCAGCGGACGCACCGGCGGCAGGGCGGCGGCAAGGCTGAAGTTGGGAATGGTGGCGAGGGTGGGAAGCTGCAGCAGCTCCTCGACCTCCGCGTTGCTGCGCACGCTCGCGTCGAAGTAGTCGCGGGCGAACGCCGCGCCCAGCGCGATCACCAGGCCGGCGAACACCCCGAGGGTCAGGTCGAGGAGGATCTTCGGCCGACTCGGGCGCACGGGCACCTCGGCCCGCTCGATGATCCGTACGTTGGGCGCGTCCAGATCCGAATCGACATTGGTGTCCATGCGCTGCTTGAGGAGCGAGGTACGGAGCGCCCGGGCCGCCTCGACGTCGGTCTTGAGGCGCGTGTACTGGGCGCCGAGCTTGCGGAGCTCGAGCCCATCGCTCTCTTCTCGCCGGAGCTTGCCGCGCAGCTGATCCACACGGAGGCGCGCCGCATCGAACTGCGCGCGCACGGAGGCCACGCCGCGCGCCACCTCGGCGCGGAGCTGCTGCTCCAGCTCGTCCTCCAGCTGGGTCAGCTCGGCGATCTGCGGATGGTTCGGTCCGAGACGGCCGAGGGCCGCACGCTGCGCACGGGCGTCGAGCAGGTTGAGCCGTAGCTTCTGGACGCCGGGACGGTCGAGAAAGTAGGCCTGGGGGTCGCCGTGCGCG
The DNA here is from genome assembly GCA_035476275.1 of Binatus sp. (SeqCode). Taxonomy (GTDB): domain Bacteria; phylum Desulfobacterota; class Binatia; order DP-6; family DP-6; genus DP-23. The sequence continues at coordinate 5,394 of DATILR010000402.1, forward strand.
CCGGTGAGGAAGGTGTAGCGGCTCTCCAGGGTGGCGCGCTCCCCTTCGGCCTTGGCGAGCAGGGTGGAGAGCTCGCCCATCCGGGAGGTCGACACCTTCAGCTCCTGGTCGGCGGCGACCCTCGGATGCTCGCGCGAGAAGCGGCGCAGCGCGATCTCGCTCTGCTTCACCTGCTTGAGGGCGTCGTGCAGCTGGCGACCGAGGAATTCCGCGGCGATGTCGTCGGTCGCGCGGCGCGCCTCCCGATTCGACTCCAGGTATGCCTGCGTATGCGCCGCCACCAGGAAGGCGGAGAGGACGGGGCTCGGCGTCGTGAAGCTCACGTCCACGAGATTCGTCCCCTGCATCTCGCTGACCGCCAGGTATCGGGTGTAGCGATCGAGTAGCTTCGGATCGACGTGGCCGCCTCCCGCGACCGGTGGCCGCGTGCTCCCGGCCGTCGCCTCGTCCCAGCCGCGCGGACGGAGGCTGCCGGCAACCGGCAGCAGATCGCGCTGCCGCGCGTTCGGCCGCAGGAACGCGTCGTTCGTCGTCAGCCCCCACCGCTGGATGACGCGCTCGGCGAGGTCCCGGCTCTTCAGGGCCGTCACCTGCGTGGCGAGAAAGTTCGCGGCCGCGACCGGATCCGTGTCGCCGTCATCCAGCCGGCGGACGTTGTCCTTGAGGGGGAGCTGGATGGGAGACTGCCGCGCCACCTGGAGGTGCGTCGAGGACGTGTACGCTCGCGGCGTGAACACCGTGACGAGGATCGCGAGCCCGACCGTGACGCCGAAGCACGCGCCCGCGAGGCGGCGCTGGCGCCGCAGCACGCGGAGGTAGTCGCGCAGGTGGCGAGGTTCGGCGTCGGCAAACTCGGCGTTCGCGAAGGGCGGAGGAGGAAGCCGACCGGTCGACGGCGGACTGTCGGACGGTGGTTCAAGGGAGGGGCGGCCGGGGAAAGCGTCGCTCCACATCATCGGGCCGGTTGCCATGGGGGTCCTCAGAAGAGCGTCAGGGTACCGCCCACGTGCACCAGCGCTTTCACGAGCGCCCAGCCAGCGTACGGGACCATGAGGGGGA
>DATILR010000403.1:0-1858 GCA_035476275.1 Binatus sp. (SeqCode)
GCTCGTGTCCCACACGAGCTGCTGAGCGGCCGCGTCGATCACCGGAGCGTGGGCGCAGTAGGGCGGCGCCGGCTGGTCGTCCAGCCCGGATTCGTCGTCGCTCGCGAAGCGAAGGTGCAGCGGGTCCCCATCGGGATCCACCGCCGGCAGGGGGACCACGCACACACCCTCAATCGGGCAGTCGACCGCCGGGGGCAGGGCCGTCACGGGCGAGCGATTTCCCGCGCCGACGTTCACCTCCGTCTCCAGCTGATAGTCGCCTTCCGGGTTGTCGATGTGGGCGCTCGTGGCCTCGCACTGGTCGATCCGGCAGCAGCTCCCGAGGGCCGCGATGTAGTCGCCCGGACGCGAGTAGACGTGAGACGCCGGCACGACCGCGGGCGCATCGAGCGCTGCCGTCCGGAGGGCGAGCAGGTAGGTGCCACTGTCCGCCGCATCGTAGGCCTTGACGCGGATGAAGAAGGTCCCGTCGGTCGGCAGCACGACGTCGAGGTGCGAGCGGCGGCACTCGCTGTCCCCGACATCGTCGTTGGTGACGATCTCCGTCCCGTCGGCATCGAGCAGGGTGACGACCGAGTCCTCCAGGCCCGTGAGCCGGGTGTCGATGACCAGACGGGTGCCGGCGGTTCCCGAGAACTGGAAAAAGTCGACGTCGCCGGCCGGTCCGATCCGCCCCCGTACGTCGCCGCCCAGCGTGATCGGGTTGGCGGTCGCGAGCGCGTCGTTCGGCTCGTCCTCACTGTCGATGGCGCCGGTGCGCGGGGGGGCGAGCGGCGTCAGCGCGCGGCCGAGGATCCAGTCCTCGACGGCGTCCATCGCGGTGACCTCGTAGATGATGTCGTCGCAGTCGCCGTCGCCATAGTCGAGGACGTCGAGCTCGTCGACGAGGCTGCCCACGACGGGCAGCTCGGGGGCGTCGGGGTTGGGGATCGCCGAACGCCGCATGCCGACCGTCAGGTCGAAGGAGATGCCGCGCGGGATCCCCGGGCTGGGGCGCCAGCTGAGGGTGCCGGAGCGGAGATAGTCGGCGCCGTCGTCCGGGGCGACGGCGGTGGCGACCCGGGCGCCGTCGGCGGCGAGAAGGAGCAGCAACACGCCCAGGAGACGGACGGCGGGGTGTCGGGGAGGGGCGCTGTGCGGCATGCGAGGTGGGCGCGCCTGTGCCGCGCGCCGCCGCAGACCAGCAAGGGCCAGGCCATCCACCCGGCACGCTGGACGAACGGGACATTGCGACGGCAGCGCGTCGCGCGTGGCACTCTGGCACCCATGGGACGTGGCACAGGGCGGCATCGACGATGCGAGCCGAGTCCCGAAATGCTCGGGGCACGCGAGGTTGAGGCGAGGTGCCCCGTCGTCTATCTTGTCGGGCTCACCTCATGAGCCACGCCATGCTCCGGCCACTCCCCGAGCGCGCTCCCGCTCCGGCGCTCGACGACACCCCCCCCAGCGTGGGCGGGAAGTTCTTTTTCGTCGGCGACCACAAGCTCTACCTCCGCGGCGTATCGTACGGCCCGTTCGCCACCACCACGCACGGGTTTCCGTTCCCCGAGCAGACGATTCTCGAGCGCGACTTCACCCTGATGGCGGAGCTGGGCGCGAACTGCCTCCGCACCTTCACCGTGCCGCCGCGCTGGCTGCTCGACCGCGCCGCCGAGCATGGCCTCCGGGTCCTCATCACCATCCCCTGGGCCGAGCACGTCTGCTTCCTCGACGACTCGTCGCTGGTGGCCCAGATCCGGGGCACCGTGCGAGCCGCCGGCGAGACCTGCCGGGACCATCCGGCGCTGTTCGGCTTCCTCGTCGGCAACGAGATCCCGCCCGACATCGTGCGCTGGTACGGGCCAGAGCGCGTGCGGAA
>DATILR010000404.1:0-8471 GCA_035476275.1 Binatus sp. (SeqCode)
TCGTCCGTCTGCGGGTGGCGCACCACACGTCGGACGACCACGACACCGAGGATGACGGCGCCCGCGACGATCCCGATGCCGATGGACCTTCCGAGCGCGCTCCGTCGATCGCTCATCCTAGCCGCCGAAGAGGACGAGCCACGTGGCGAAGGTCCACAGCGCGGCGAGGCACGGGTAGACCAGGGCCGCCGGGCCGAGGTTCGACGCGATCTTCATCGCGACGAACCCTTGCAGGGTGAGAATCGTGATCACGAGCCCGATGACGATGCAGATCAACCATGCGGGGAAGAACGAGCCCAGGATGTTGACGGACGGCGCAATGCCACAGCCGGCGAGCGGGAGAAGGACGGCGACGGCGAGCCGGCCACGACCGCGCCGGTACCCACGGTCGACGCCTGGCCGTCGACGACGGCTGGAGAACCGTGAGCGAATCGGCGAGCAGGCGGTCGTGGGCGGCGATGTCGTGCTGGCATCGAGCATGGGCGTCCCCCCGAGCAGGCGCCATCATGATGCCTCGCAACCGCCGTGCCGAGGCGCCGCCGTTTCGGCCCGAGGGGAAGAGGCGACGGTACGACGGATTTCGGCGCGTCGTGGCCGACCGCGCATCTCGCGAGCGCCTCGTGTGCCGACGTTTCGGCAGATCTGACGAAGGTCGGGGCGTTTTGGCGCCGCGTGGATGATGCGGCGTGCCGCCGGCCGATCGCTGGTAGGCCTCTCTCGCGGGCCTTTCGCCGCGGCACGGCAATTGCGGAAGACACAGGGGCCCGACTGCCCGCCGAACCTCTACTCGACTTGATCGCATGTGGTGGGGCCCGTTACCCCATCTCGCACGGACCGATTGGAGCCTGGACGGAGATGCCGTGAGGAGCCCCCGGAAGGTCGTGAACGAGGTGTTGCCCGATTCGCTCGTCGGGCGACGCGCGGCTGGGCCATGAGCGACGAGAGCAGGCGACCAAGCGTCCCCCCTTTTCCGCCAGGCTACCGTGCCTCGGGCCTACTGCTGCACGTCACGTCGCTGCCATCGCGGTACGGTGTCGGCGATGTGGGACCCGGCGCGCTCGAGTGGGTCGACCGCCTCCGCGAAACGGGTCAGACCTGGTGGCAGGCGTTGCCCCTCGGGCCCACGGGGTATGGCGACTCGCCCTACCAGCCACAGTCGTCCTTTGCCGGCAACGAGCTTCTGATCAGCCCGGACTGGTTGATCGAGGACGGCCTGCTGCGGGCGAGCGATCTGGAGACTCGGGTATTCTCGGCAACGACTGTCGACTACGACGCCGTCATCCCGTTCAAGGGTCGCGTGCTCGAAACGGCGTGGGCCAACTTCCGCGCGGGCATGCGCCCCGACATGCGGGACGCCTTTGCGGCGTTCTGCACCGACCACGCGCACTGGCTGGAAGATTACGCCCTGTTCCGAGCCCTCAAGGCGAGGTATGGCGGCCGCCACTACCTCGAGTGGCCGACCGAGCTGGTCGCGCGCGTGCCAGCCGCCCTCGTGCAGGCCCGTCGAGATCTGACGGACCAGATCGATCGGATCCGCTTCGCCCAGTTCCTCCTGTTCCGGCAGGCGGAGCGCCTGAAGGCACGGGCCCGCACCAACGGCGTCCGCTTGATCGGCGATCTGCCCTTCTTCGTCTCCCCCGACTCGAGCGACCTGTGGGCAAACCCGGAGCTGTTTCTGCTGGACGCCCATCACCGGCCGCGCGTCGTCGCCGGAGTGCCGCCCGACTACTTCAGCGCCGACGGCCAGCTCTGGGGAAATCCCGTCTACGACTGGGACGCCCTTCGGGGCACCGGCTACCGCTGGTGCATCGACCGAGTGCGCGCCCTCCTGGCTCACGTTGATGCGATTCGCCTGGACCATTTCCGAGGGTTCGCGGCGGCCTGGCACGTGCCGGCCGGGGCGTCGACGGCGCGCTCCGGTCAGTGGGTGCCGGGCCCGGGCGCCGCGTTCTTCAGCGCGGTGCACAGGGAGCTTGGGGGTCTACCGTTCATCGCCGAGGACCTCGGGCTGATCACGCCCGACGTGCACGCGCTCCGCGACCAGTTTCACCTGCCCGGGACGCGGGTCCTCCAGTTCGCCTTCGACGGCCATCCCGACAATCCCCACTTGCCTGACAACCACGGCGCCAACACGGTGGTGTACACGGGGACCCATGACAACCCGACGACGCGCGGCTGGTATGAGGAACTGCCGGACGGTCAACGGCAGGAGTTCCGGCGCTACCTGGAGCGGCACGGCGCGGAGGGCGGTGAACCCGCGTCGGCGTTGATCCGCCTGGCATGGTCGTCGGTGGCGGCGCTCGCCATGGCTCCGCTCCAGGATGTCCTCAATCTCGGGCGGGAAGCCCGGATGAACGTGCCCGGCCGGGCCGGGGCGAACTGGCGCTGGCGCTGTACCGGGGAGATGCTGTCGGCCTCGGCATTCGACTGGCTGCGAGAACTGACGAGGACGTCGCACCGCGGCGGGGCTCCCGCGTAGGAGGACACTGGCAACTCCTGCGCGCCGACGCCGGCATGGACCGCCGCTGGGCATGCGCGGCCACCGCATTCACGAGATCGAGGAGCGTGACGTCGCGATCCTCATTTCCACGACGACGATTCGTCACGTCTGCCGAGGTGTCGGCAGACGCCAATCGGTCGTGCGGGCTGACGTGGTGCGCTGTCCTCCCTTGGTTGCGGCACGGCGTTTGCGACCGAGGCGGTCGTGGGGAGATGCACGACAGGCGTCCTCGAGCCGCGGAGATGAGCGTCGCGAACTCGGCCCGTCTGCTGTTCAACCGCAGACTCCACCATGCAAGCCTGCGCGCGCTCGTCTACGACGCGGTCCGAAGGGTGTCGATTCTCGACGGCGATCGCGTGGAGATCGAGCTCGACGATCCGAGCATGCGGGATCACGAGCGCCTGCTTCAGGGCCCTCTCTCTCACACCCCGCCTGCGGACCACCCACTCGCCGAGCCGGGGCCCGTTCCTCCGCTCGCGATCGCGATCCTGATCGTCGGCTCGCGGGGCGACGTACAGCCCTTCCTCCCGATCGCGCGGCGCCTGGCGCGGGACGGCCACCGTGTGCGGCTCGCAACCCATGCGCTGTTCCGCGAGTTCGTGGAGTCCCACGGGATCGAGTTCTTCCCGCTCGCGGGCGATCCACGCGAGCTGATGGAGTACATGGTGATGACGGGCGGGCGCCTCATCCCGCGCCACCTCGACCAGCTCCTGGAGCAGGTGCCGCGCAAGCGCGCGATCATGGCCGAGATTCTCGCCTCCACGTGGGCCGCGTGCACCGAGCCCGACCCGGCACGGCCGGATGCGTTGCCCTTCGTGGCCGATGCGGTGATCGCGAACCCGCCGAGCCAGGGACACATCCACGTGGCGGAGGCGTTGCACGCGCCGCTGCACATCATGTTCACCATGCCGTGGAGCCCGACCCGCGCCTTTCCCCACCCCTTCACCCACGTGGTCTCCGCGGGGCACCCGGGACTCCGCAACCGTCTCTCCCATGAAACCTTCGACCTGCTCACGTGGCTCGGGCTCTCGGACCTCGTGAACGAATTTCGCGAGCGAACCCTCGGTCTGGAGCGCGTGCACCTCCGCGAGCATGGCGCGAGCCTCGTCCACGAGCTCACCGTGCCACACGCCTACCTCTGGTCTCCGAGCGTCCTCGCCAAGCCCGACGATTGGGGATCGCACATCGATGTGACGGGCTTCGTCTTCCTGGACGACGCAGGCGGCTTCGAGCCGCCGGCAGCGCTCCGGGAGTTCCTGGCGGCAGGCGAACGACCCGTCTACGTCGGCTTCGGTTCGTGCCCGGCGCCGGACCCCGAGGCGCTCACGGCGACGATCTTCGACGGCCTCGAGCGAGCCGGGGTGCGAGGTCTCGTGGCCCGGGGCTGGGCGCGGCTGGGCGCGGGGTCTCTCCCAGCGCACGTCCATGTCGTGGACGATCTCCCGCACGACTGGCTGTTCCCACGCTGCGCTGCCGTCTGCCATCACGGAGGCGCCGGCACCGTCGCGGCCGGATTGCGTAGCGGACTCCCGACCGTCGTCGTGCCCTTCTTCGGCGACCAGTACTTCTGGGGGCGGATCATCGCCGAGTCCGGAGCGGGGCCGGCGCCTGTACCGATCGGCGCGCTCACGGCAGAGACGCTCGCCGAGGCGATCGCCTTCGCCCTCCGCCCGGAGGTGCGCGCGCGGGCGCTCGCGCTCGGCGAGAAGGTGCGTGCGCAGACGGGACAGGAGGAGGCCGTGGCGGCCTTCTACCGGCGACTGCCGCTCGCCGCGATGTGCTGCAGCCTCGATCCCGCGCACCTGGCCCGTCGCCAATGCGAGGACTGTGGCCTCACCTTCTGCCGGCTGTGCGACGCCGTCGTTCACGACGATCCCGCGCGGGCCACGCACCGCCGTCATCCGCTCGGACACGTGGCATGGGACGTGTCGGGGTCACCCTCCCTGCTGGAGCGGCTGGAGCGTGCCGTCGCGGGCGCGCTCACCGAGCCCGCCGACTCGACGCCCGAGCACGCGCGGTGGCCAACACCAGGCGTCGTCCTGCGCGGAGACTCCGCGGCGGCAAAGCTCCACGGGCATCCCGCGCCTGCGGTCGTGGACAGCGCGACACGCGCCAGGATCCTCGAACACTTCGCAGCGACACGGCGAACGCGCGCGCCTGCGCCCCTGGCGTGAGGGACAATGCATCCGGCGGAGCGACTCAGTTCGCCCTACGCAGCGACGGGGGTGCACCATGGATCAAGCATACTTTTCCGCCCTTGCAGCGCTGGCCGGATCGACGATCGGCGGCATGACATCCTTGGTGACATCGTGGTTGAGCCAGCACGCGCAGTTCAGAGCGGAGCAACTCGGACACGATCTGGGCAGGCGGGAAGACTTGTACAAGGACTTCATCGAAGAGGCCTCGAGATTGTACACGGATGCCTTCGAGCACGATAAGGCGGACACCTCGAAGCTCGTGAACCTCTATGCCCTGGTCAGCAGGATGCGTGTCCGGTCGTCACCGAGGATCGTCGAAAGCGCAGACAGAGTTTGCCGCGTCATCATCGAGACGTATCTCTCGCCGAACAAGACCTTTCGCGATCTCCCGGAGTTCTTGAACAACGACACGATGGACCCCTTGCGAGAGTTCAGCAATGCGTGCCGCGAGGAATTGCGGGGGCGGGGAGTGCCGTAGCGCGGGTGGGAGGCCCCGTGAACCATGGAGATCGAGGAACTCATCAAGAGGTCAGGCGCATTCTCGAAGCCGTTCAAGGTCACGCACGGGCACGGCTTTCGCCTGAAAGGCCTCGACCCCGGCGACACGCTCGACTTCGGGTCCGAGGACAAGCCGCGCTCCAAGGAGGTGCTCGCGCTGGGTGTCGAGGCGCTGGCCCACCTCCAGGACATGCTCTACGCGCAGGACTGCTGGGCTGTGCTGCTCGTCTTCCAGGCCATGGACGCCGCCGGCAAGGACGGGACGATCAAGCACGTCATGTCCGGCGTCAATCCGCAGGGCTGCGATGTCGTTTCGTTCAAGACCCCGTCGGCCGAGGATCTGGACCACGACTACCTCTGGCGCTGCATCAAGAACCTTCCGCAGCGCGGACGCATCGGCATCTTCAACCGGAGCTACTACGAGGAGACCCTCGTCGTCCGCGTGCATCCGGAGTTTCTGGCGAAGCAGAAGCTGCCGCCGGAGGTCGTCACCAAGGGCATCTGGAAGGAGCGGTTCCGGGACATCCGCAACTTCGAGCGCTACCTCACGCGGAACGGTGTCGTCATCCGCAAGTTCTTCCTCAACGTCTCGAGGAAGGAGCAGAAGCGGCGATTTCTCGAACGGGTCGAGGACCCGAAGAAGAACTGGAAGTTCTCGGCGAACGACGCGAAGGAGCGCGAGTTCTGGGACGAGTACATGGCGGCCTACGAGGACACGATTCGCCACACCGCCTCCAAGGAGGCGCCCTGGTACGTGGTCCCCGCCGACAACAAGTGGTTCACCCGGCTCGTGGTCGCGGCCGCGGTCATCGACGCCCTCGCCTCGCTCGGCCTCGGCTATCCGAAGGTCACCCAGGAGAAGCGGCGGGAGCTCGCCGCGGCGAAGCGCGGATTGCTGGCGGGCAAGTAGCACGAGACTCGAGATGCACGCGCCGATGCTTCGTCACATTTGCCATGGCATCGGCATCCAATGCTCCGCGGCGCCGCGGACTCCACGACCGGACGGCGTTTCGGCGTCCGCGAGTTCCGCGTCGGGACGGCACGGGAGTTGCGACGCTCGGCGTGATGCGCCGCATGGCCGAACGCTCGTCTACGAGTGCGCGCCCGCACGTCCCGCCGGTCCTGCACGGGGTCTTCGATCACGTGGGGACCGTCGTATGAGCGAGGCCCTTCCGATCACGTACGTGGCGCGACACGGGGAGACGGCCTGGACGCTCACCGGGCAGCACACCGGTGTCACGGATCTTCCGCTGACCGAACGCGGCGAGCGCAACGCGCGCCGGCTGGGGGAACGGCTGAAGGGGTTGGCGTTCGCCAAGGTCTTCACCAGTCCCCTGCAGCGTGCGTTCCGGACCTGCGAGCTGGCCGGTTTCGCCGCGGTTGCGGAGGTCGACCGCGATCTGGTCGAGTGGAACTATGGCGCATACGAGGGCCGTCGCACCACCGATATCCGTGCGGAGCGTCCGGACTGGCAGCTCTTCCGCGATGGCTGTCCGGGAGGCGAGACGCCCCAGCAGATCAGCGCGAGGGCCGACGGGGTGATCGAGCGTGTGCGCGCAGTGCGGGGCGACGTGCTGCTGTTCTCGAGCGGGCATTTCATCCGTGTGTTCGCGGCCCGATGGCTCGGGCTCGCGCCGAGCGTCAACAGCCGATTCTTCATGCTGAGCACGGCCAGCCTGAGCGCACTCGGCTACGAGCAGGAGCCGTCGCGCCCGGTGATTCGACTCTGGAACGAGACCCGCCACGTGGAGCGCGATGGCAACGAGTAGCACTCGGAGTACGAAGGGGAGGCGCGAACGGATGACTCAAGCGGCGACGATGCCGGACGGTATGAAATCGGGAGACGTCGATCGAGCGACCGAGCTCCTCCGGCGATACGGCTGCGGCCCCGTGCACTTCTCGGGGGCTGGCGATGGGCTCTACGAACGTCATCTCGTCTTCGACAGCGTCCTCGACCCCTCCGCTGCAGGAGCGCGCGAACGTTTCGAGGCCTTCGCGCGCGCCGTGCGCGACGTCCTGTCCCAGCGATGGGTACGAACGGAGCAAACCTACGAGCGCGAGAACCCGAAGCGCGTCTACTACCTGTCGATGGAGTTCCTGATCGGCCGCTCGCTCGCCAACAACGTCATGAATCTGCTGCTCGATCCGATCGCGCAGCAGGTCGTCGCGCAGCATCACCTCGACTGGATCGGGCTCCTCGAGCAGGAGCCGGACGCCGGGCTCGGCAACGGTGGCCTCGGCCGGCTCGCGGCCTGCTTCCTCGACTCGATGGCCACGATGCAGCTGCCGGCGATGGGTTACGGGCTGCGCTACGAGTATGGCATGTTCCGGCAGTCGATCGAGGGCGGCTGGCAGCGGGAGCGCCCGGACAACTGGCTCCGTCGCCCGGACCCGTGGGAGGTTGCCCGCCCCGAGGAGCGGGTCGAGGTCGCGCTGAACTGCTCGTTCGAGGTCCATGGCGGCGTCCTCCGTGCCATCCCCGGCCGGCCGTCGACGCTGATCGGCATGCCGTTCGACCGTCCCGTCGTCGGTTACGCGGGGAAGACGATCAATACCCTGCGTCTCTGGGCCGCCGCGGCACACGACTATTTCGACTTCGAGGAGTTCAGCCACGGCGACTTCGTGGGTGCGCTCGCCGAGACGCTCGGAGCCGAATCGCTGACCCGGGTCCTTTACCCGGACGACTCGACGACGCTCGGCCAGGGGCTGCGCTTCGTGCAGGAGTACTTTCTGGTCGCCTGCTCGCTGGCCGACCTCGTGCGACGCTTCCGGCGGAGCAACGCCGACTGGAGCGAGCTGCCGGACCGCGTCGCCATCCAGCTCAACGACACGCATCCGACCATGGCCGTGCCGGAGCTGATGCGCATCCTGCTCGACGAGGCGCATCTCCCCTGGGACGGGGCGTGGGAGCTCACGCGTCGGACGCTGGCATACACCAACCACACGCTGCTGCCCGAAGCGCTCGAGAAGTGGCCGCTCGCGTGGTTCGCGATCCTCATGCCGCGTCACCTGGAGATCATCCTCGAGATCAACCGCCGCCTCCTCGACGACGTGCGGGCCCGCTTCCCGGGCGACGAGGGGCGCGTCGAGCGTGTGAGCCTCGTCGAGGAAGGTCCCGAGCAGAAGATCCGGATGGCGAACCTGGCGATCGTCGGGTCGCACAGCACGAACGGCGTCGCGGCGATCCATTCCAAGCTGCTGCGCACGACGACGGTCAAGGACCTGGCCGAGCTGTTCCCCGAGCGCTTCAGCAACAAGACGAACGGCGTGACGCC
>DATILR010000405.1:0-4098 GCA_035476275.1 Binatus sp. (SeqCode)
TCCCGGCGAGGCTCGTCGAAGCGGGCGGTGATCACCGCGTTGCGAATCGCCGCCAGCGGATTGCGCAGCTCGTGAGAGAGCGTCGCCAGGAACTCGTCCTTGGCGCGGTTCGCCGACTCCGCCTCCGCCCGGGCCCGCTCCGCGATGACGAGCAGCCCTTGGCGATCGGCCTGGGCCTGCTTCCGCTCGCTGACGTCCTGGGCGAGATAGATGACGCCTCTCGGCCTTCCCCCCGCGCCGGGAAGCGGCGCATACGTGACGTCGGCGTAGATCGTCGTCCCGTTCCGTAGCGGCACGGCCACCTCGCGCAGCACCTCCGGCCGGCCGGAGGCATAGACCCGGTCGACCACCGGCCGGACGACGTGCGCCACGTCCGGCACCAGCTCCTCGATCGAGCGACCGAGCAGCTTCTCCGCCGCCGTGCCACTCAGCGCGACGGTAAAGGGATTCACCAGGCTCGCCCGATGCTCCGGCCCCTCGAGCACGCCGATGCCGATCGGCGCGCTGGCGAGGACGAGCTGGGCGAAATCGCGCTCGCGCTCCGCCTCGGCGCGTGCCGCCCGCTCGCGGGCGATGAAGGCCACGCGCTCTTCCTCGGCGCGCCGGCCGCCGGTGACGACCGCGACCCGCGGCGGGCCCTCCGGAACGCCCGGACGCCGCCTCGAGCCGGCGACGAAACCCGCGAGCAGCCCGGCCACCGCGACCACACCGTCCGCCAAGGGACGGGGGAGTATCGTCCACGCTACGACGGCCAGACCGGCGCATCCGAGACCGCAGACCGCCACACCGTCGTCCGGCCACCACCCCCCTCGCTTCATCGGCGGCGGGATGATGCGCGCGAAAAACGCGGCGCGTCAAGCGGGGTACGTCACGCGGAGCCGGCGACGCGCTCGCCCGCAGGCACACTCACCCGCGGTGGCTTCTCGCTGCGCGCTGTCGATGCGCGCAGGCGCTCCGCCTCGTACACGCGCTCGTAGGCGTTCACCATCGCCCTCACGCTGAACCGCTCCTCGAACTCCCGCCGGCACGCCTCCCGGCTGAGCGAAGCAAGCCGCGTCACGGCGGCGCCCATGGCTTTCTCCGTCTCGCAGAGAAATCCGGTCCGGCCGTCGCACACGAGCTCGGGGACCGAGCCCCGCGGCCGCGCGATGATGGGCGTGCCGCAGGCGAGCGCCTCGATCACCGCGAGACCGAACGGTTCCGGCCAGTCGATCGGGAACAGGAGCGCGAGCGCCTGTCCCAGGAGCTCGCCCTTGTGCCGGTCGTCGACCTCGCCCAGGAACTCCACGAGGGGATGATCGAGCAGCGGACGCACGACGGTCGCGAAGTACTCCGCATCGACGCGGTCGACCTTTGCCGCGATCTTGAGCGGGATGCCCGCCTGGATCGCGATGCGGATCGCGGCGTCCGGCTGCTTCTCGGGCGAGATGCGGCCTAGGAAGACGAGGTAGCGCCCCGCCGTCGGGTGGAATCGATAGAGGTCCGCCGGGAGCCCATGGTACACGGTGCCCGCCCAGCGGATTCCGCGGAGCGGAGCACGCTGCGCGTCGCTCACCGACACGAAGCCGACGCCGGACGCCGCGCGGTAGATCGGGTGCACCTCCGGAAGATCGAGCCGCCCGTGCAGCGTCAGCACCGTGGGGACCTTGCTGGCACGGGCGAGCGGAAGCCCCAGGTAGTCCGTGTGGCAGTGGATCACATCGAACTCCGCCGCGCGGTCATACACCTGCAGCAGCATGGCGAGGTGAAGCGCGAAGGGATCGACGCTCTTCGGCTCGAGGCGGAGGCCCCGTCGCACACCCGGCACGAGCTCCGCCCGGGTGGAGGAATCCCCACTTGCAAACAGCGTCACGTCGTGACCGCTCTCGACGAGCCCTTCGGTCAGATAGGACACCACGCGTTCCGTCCCGCCGTAGCGCAGCGGCGGAACGCGCTCGTAGAGCGGCGCAACCTGGGCAATGCGAAGAGCCCTCATCATCCACCTCCGAATTCTGCCTGGGGATAGAAAGAAGATGAGGCGTTACGGGCGATGCCGTCAATTACCCCTTTTCCCGTCCCCGCTCCCCTCCACGGCCACGGTAGACCGAGAAGCGCGGCGGCGCGCGCTCAGAGCGAGAGGTCCGCCGGATTCCAGTACTCGCGCCAGCTGTAGATGAGACCGTCGCGGATCTCGGCGACGCTCATCCCCCACCACTCGATGCGCTGGCCCCCGTCGCGGCGTTCGACGGCGATCCGCCACTCGGCGAGGACGGCGGCACCGTGGACGGCGAGGTGCGTGAACTCGAAGGCCACCGGCCGCGTGACGGCGACCGAGCGGCGCACGAGCTCCGCGAACACGGCACGGCCGCGGAGCGGCGCCGCGTGCGCCGGCGACTGGAAGCTCATGTCCTCCGCCCAGAGGGCGAGGTACGCGTCGAGGTCCTCGTGCAACCAGGCGTCGCGCCGCCGCGCGAAGAGGGCGACCGCCTCGTCGTGGCTCGGCATGCAGCGGGGCTAGCACGGACGGCGCATCGGCCGGAAGCGCCCGTGCTAGACTCGGGCGATGGCCGAGCGCACCCGTCGCGACGCGCCCCGGGTCTCCACCGATCGCCATCCCGCCGTCCGGCGGCGGGCGAAGCGCGTCCGGCCGGCCCCCGCCCTGCCGCCCGCCATGCGCATCGTTCCCCGCGGCCAGGACGAGGCGATCGTCGACTTCGGGGATCGTCAGGTGAAGCTCACCAATCTCCGCAAGCCCTTCTGGCCGGCGCTCGGCATCACCAAGGGCGACCTCATCCAATACTACGTCGACGTGGCCCCCGCCCTGCTGCCCCACCTTCGCGACCGGGCGATGGTCATGAAGCGCTACCCGAATGGCGCCGCCGGCGCGTTCTTCTTCATGAAGCGGGCACCCCAGCCGCGCCCGGACTGGATCGAGACGTGCGCCATCGAGCATGCGTCGGGCAACGTGATCGACTTCCCGATCATCCAGGATCTCCCGGCCCTCCTCTGGGTGATCAACCTGGGCTGCATCGACCTGAATCAATGGTACGCCCGCTGCGACGATGTCGACCGGCCCGACTACCTTCACTTCGACCTCGATCCGGGGGACGGCGTCGTGTTCCCGAAGGTGATCGAGTGCGCGCTCATCCTGCACGAGGCGCTCGAGGGGCTGGGCCTGCCGGTGCTCGCGAAGACGACCGGCTCGAAGGGAATGCACCTGTACGTACCGATCGTCCGCGGTCCGACGCAGCGGCAGGTGTGGCAGTTCGCCAAGACGATCGCCGTGGAGGTCGCCCGCCGTCATCCGACCCTCATGACCGCCGAGTACCGTCTCGCGAAGCGCCCGAAGGGCCGTGTCCTGATCGACTACAACCAGAACGCCTGGGGCCGCACGCTCGCCTCGGTATACTCGGTGCGCCCCCATCCACGTGCCTGCGTGTCGACACCCGTCACCTGGCGCGAGGTGATGCGAGGTCTCCGAGTCGAGGACTTCCGCATCGACAACGTCCCCGTGCGGGTTCGCCGACGAGGGGATCTGTGGGCGCCGCTGCTGGCCACCGAGGGGCGCGTCGATCTCTCGCGCTTCTCCTAGCTCACTTCCCCGTCCAGACCGGGGGGCGCTTCTCCTTGAAGGCGAGGATGCCTTCCTTCGCATCGTCGCTCATGAAGACGCCGGCCGAGTAGTTCATCTCGTTCACGAGCGCCTCCCGCAGCGGAAGGAAGGTGCTCTCCTTCGCGGACTGCTTGCAGGCCCGCACGGCCAGCGGGCCGTTGAGGCAGATCGTGTCGGCGAGCCGCCGCGCCTCGGGCAGCACCTCGGCGTAGGGCACGACGCGGTTGACGAGCCCCATCTCGTGCGCCCGCCGGGGGCTGATGCGATCGGCAAGGAGCAGCACCTCCATCGCGTTGCACCACGAGAGCTGGCGAGCGCTGTGCACGGTCGAGCCGCCGCCCGGGAAGAGGCCGCGCCGCGGCTCGGCGAGCTGGAACCAGGCCGTGTCGGCGCACACGCGGAGGTCGGTGTTCCACATCATCTCGAGTCCGCCGGCGGCGCAGATGCCGTTGATCGCGGCGATGACGGGCTTGTAGAGCTTGAATTCGCTCCCGTCGGGCAGCGTG
>DATILR010000406.1:0-12099 GCA_035476275.1 Binatus sp. (SeqCode)
GCGACGTTGAAGGAGAAGCGGCCGGCGTCGTATCCGCGGAGCCGTGCGTCCGGGACCTGGGCGAAGAGCCGGCGGATGTCGTCGAAGCAGCCGACGTACGATGCCGGGGTGGAGCGCGGCGTGCGGCCGATGGGCGTCTGATCGACCTCGACCGCGCGTGCGAGGTGCTCCACGCCCTCGAGGGCCCGGTGCGCACCGACGCGGCCGACCGAGAGCCCGAGGGCCCGACGCACGCTCTTGTAGAGCACGTCGTAGACGAGCGTCGACTTGCCGGAGCCGGACACGCCCGTGACGCAGGTCCAGGCCCCTAGCGGGAAGCTCACGTCGATGCGACGGAGGTTGTGCTCGGCGGCCTCGCGCACCACGAGCCGTGGGGCGCGCTCGAGGGCGCGGCTCGGACCGAGACGAGGCCGCGGACCATTCAGGTACCGTCCGGTGAGCGAGGCGGGGATCGCCGCCAGCTCGGCCGGCGGGGCGATGGCGACGATCTGCCCGCCGTGCACACCCGCGCCGGGGCCGAGGTCGACCACCAGGTCCGCACGCTGGATCGTGGCCTCGTCGTGCTCGACCACCAGCACCGTGTTGCCGCGCGCGCGCAGGACCTCGAGCGTGTCGAGCAGCATCGCGTTGTCGCGGGGGTGGAGGCCGATCGTCGGCTCGTCGAGGATGTAGCAGACACCGCGCAGGTTCGAGCCGAGCTGCGCGGCGAGCCGGATGCGCTGCGCCTCGCCGCCCGAGAGCGTGTCGGCGCGGCGGTCGAGGGTCAGGTAGGCGAGGCCGACCTGCTCCAGGAACCGGAGCCGCGGCACGATCTCCCTGAGCGGGCCCTCCGCGATGGGCGCCTCGCGCGGCCCGAAGCGGAGCTTCCCGATCGCGGCCCCGGCCACTGCGACGGGCAGCGCGGTCAGCTCGGCGATCGTCCGCCCCTGCAGCCGCACGGCCCGCGCACGCGGATTGAGGCGCGTGCCCTCGCACGTCCCGCAGCGTCGCTCGATCGAGTAGGCCGCGAGCACCTCCGGGTCCGCGTCATCGAGCGCGCCTGCGAGGAGCGCCATTACGCCCGGGAACCCGGGGCCGCCCTCCAGGACGAGGCGCCGGTGTCGCACGCCGAGCTTCCCGAACGGGCGATCGAGCGGCACCTTCTGCTGGGCGAGCACCCGCAGGAGCTTGCGCTTCTCGCCGCGTAGCTCCGGGCGCTCGAAGGGGAGGAGCGCGCCGTTCTCGAGCGGGCGCGCCGGGTCGACGATCGCCTCGGGATCGAGCACCACGTCGACGCCCGTGCCCTTGCACGCGGGGCACGACCCCTGGCGGCTGTTGAAGGAGAACAGGCGCGGGTCGAGGGCCTCGAAGCCGAGGCTGCAGCGCGGACAGAAGAGCCGCTCGGAGTAGAGGCGCTCGGCGCCGTCCGCCTGGACGATCACCGCGCCGCTGCCGTAGCGGAGGGCCCGCTCCACCGACTCGCCGAGCGTCGGTGCGCCGGCGTCGACGCTGGCGACGACCAGGTCGATGTCGTGCTCGCGGTAACGGTCGAGCAGGCGGACCTGGGCGAGCGGGACGCGGCGGCCGTCGATGCGGGCCTCGCGGAGGCCGAGCTTGCGGGCGCCGGCGAGGATCTCCTTGTGGTAGCCCTTCCGCCCGCGCACGGCCGGCGCGAGGAGCGTGAGGCGCTCGCCGCGCAGCTCGCGTCGCACGCGCTCGATGATCTGATGGCGGGTCTGCGCGCGGATCGGCTCGCCGCAGCCGGTGCAGTGCTGGACGCCGAGCTTCGCGAAGAGGAGGCGGAGGTAGTGCGAGATCTCCGTGACGGTGGCGACCGTCGACGTGCGCCCGCCGCGCGACAGGCGCTGCTCGATCGCCACCGTGGGAGGTAGACCGGTGAGCAGATCGACGTCCGGCTTCGCCATGACGTGGAGGAACTGCCGGGCGTAGGCGGAAAGCGTGTCGAGGTAGCGCCGCTGGCCCTCCGCGTAGAGCACGTCGAAGGCGAGCGAGGACTTCCCCGAGCCGGAGAGCCCCGTCAGCACGATCAAACGGTCGCGCGGCAGCTCGACGCTCAGGTCGCGGAGGTTGTGCTCGCGCGCGCCGACGACCCGGATGTGGCCGTCGGCCACCGCGGGCGAGGCGACGACAGCCGTGCTCCCCTCGGCGACCAGCGATCCCGCCTGCAGCACCTCGGCGAGGAAGCGGCCGGTGTGGGAGCCGGGCGTCGCGGCGATCGTCTCCGGGGCCCCGGCGGCGACCACCCGCCCGCCCTCCGCGCCGCCCTCCGGCCCGAGGTCGATCACCCAGTCGGCGCACTTCACCACCTCGAGGTGGTGCTCGATGACGAGGAGCGAGTGGCCGCGCTCGACGAGCCGCGCGAAGCAGGCGAGGAGCCGGGCGATGTCCGCCAGGTGGAGGCCGGTGGTGGGCTCGTCGAAGATGAAGAGGGTGTGGGCCTTGCCCTCCCGGCCGAGGTGCGCGGCCAGCTTCACGCGCTGCGCTTCGCCGCCGGAGAGCGTCGACAGCGGCTGGCCGAGCCGGAGGTAGTCGAGGCCGACATCCGCGAGTGGCACCAGCCGATTCGTCACCTCGGGCACGTCGGCGAAGACCTCGCGCGCTTCCGCCACGGTCAAGTCCAGGACCTCTCTGATGGATCGGCCGCGGCAGCGGACCTCGAGCACCTCGGGCTGGAAGCGCGCGCCGCCGCATTCCGCACACGGTACGTAGACGTCGGAGAGGAACTGCATCTCGATGCGCTCGAAGCCCTCGCCCGTGCACGTCTCGCACCGTCCGCCGGCGACGTTGAAGGAGAAGGTGGCGGCCGTGTAGTGGCGGAGCCGCGCTTCGTCGGTGCGCGCGAAGCAGGCGCGGATCGCGTCGAAGGCGCGGAGATAGGTGACGGGATTCGCCCGCGGCGTCGTGCCGATGGGCGCCTGGTCGACCATGATGACCTCGGCGATGCGCTCGGCGCCCTCGATGGCCCGGCACGCGCCCGGCGTGCTGACCGGCGCGCCCTGACGTTTCTTGAGGCCGCGGTAGAGGACGTCCTCGACCAGCGTCGACTTCCCCGAGCCGGAGACGCCGGTCACGACCACGAAGCAGGCGAGCGGGATGTCGACGTCGACGTCGCGCAGGTTGTTGGCGCTCGCTCCGCGGATGCGCAGCGCGAGGCCGGGGAGGGGACGCCGCCGCGCGGCGGGGAGCGGGATCGTGCGGCGTCCGGTCAGGTACTCGGCGGTGAGCGAGCGGCGGGCCTGCGCCAGCGCGGCCGGGGGTCCCGCGAAGACGACCTCGCCGCCGCGCTCGCCTGCCCCGGGACCGAGATCGAGCGTGTGGTCCGCGGCACGGATGATCGCCGGATCGTGCTCCACGACGACGACCGTGTTGCCCTGGTCGCGGAGGCGGTGGAGGATCCGGATGAGCCGTTCGGTATCGCGCGGATGGAGGCCGATCGACGGCTCGTCGAGCACGTAGAGCGTGTTCACCAGCGCGGAGCCGAGGGCCGTGGTGAGATCGACGCGCTCCAGCTCGCCGCCCGAGAGCGTGCGCGACTGCCGTTCGAGCGTGAGGTACTCGAGCCCGACCGCGACCAGGTAGCCGAGCCGGCTCCGGATCTCGTCGAGGACGAGGACGGCGGCCTCCTCGGCCTGGCCGGCGGGCAGCTCGAGCGCGTCGAAGAACGCGGCCGCCTCCCCGATCGGCAGGCGGGCGATGTCGGCGATCGTCTTCCCGCCGACGCGGAAGTCGAGCGCCTCGGGCCGGACGCGCGTCCCGTCACACGCCGGACAGACGCGGTACGTGCGGTAGCGGGAGAGGAAGACGCGCACGTGCATGCGGTACGTCCGCCCCTCGAGCCAGCGGAACCATCCGCGCACGCCCGGGTAGTGGCCCTTGCCGTCGCCATCGAGCACGAGCTCGCGCTGGCCGGAGTCGAGCTCGCCCCAGGGCACGTCGAGCGGGACGCCGCGGCGGCGACAGAACTTGGCGAGCGTGTTCCGCTCCCACGACGTCGCCTTCGTCGACCAGGGCTTGATGGCGCCCTCGAGGATCGTCCGCCGTGGATCGGGGATGACCAGGTCGAGGTCGAGGTCGATCACCCGGCCGAAGCCGCGGCAGGTCTCGCAGGCGCCGAGCGGGCTGTTGAAGGAGAAGAGGTTGGGAACGGGATCACGCACCGCGAAGCCACAGGCGGCGCACTCGAGCGCGGCCGAGAAGCGCTCCAACCGGTTCCCGGCGTCGGGAAGCACCACCGCGGCGCGACCCCGTCCGTGCTGGAAGGCCTGCTCGAGGGATTCCACCAGGCGACTCCGCATGCCGGGGCGGAGCTGGAGGCGGTCCTGGACGATGGTGACCAGCCCGTCGGTGACCGGGGCTCTCTCGGCCGCCTCGATCTCGATCAAGCCGTCTGGCCCCAGGGCTCTCACGTACCCCGCGGCGAGGAAGCCGGTCCGCATCTCCGCCCAGGGAAGGCGCGCGGGGGCCGTGACCGAGAACGTCACGAGCGCGCGCCCGTCCGCATGCGTCGCCAGCAGGTCGTGCGCCGCGCTCTCCGGCGTATCGCGTGCCACGATCCGGTTGCAGGACCGGCAGTACGGGACTCCCACCTTGGCGAAGAGGAGCTTCAGGTGATCGTGGAGCTCGGTCATCGTCCCGACGCTCGAGCGCGAGGTCTTCACCGGCCGGCGCTGGTCGATCGCCACGGCCGGCAGGATGCCCTCGATGCGCTCGACGCGGGGCTTGTCCATGCGGTCGAGAAACTGCCGCGCGTAGGTGGAGAAGCTCTCGACGTAGCGGCGCTGGCCTTCGGCGTAGAGGATGTCGAAGGCGAGGCTCGATTTGCCCGAGCCGGAGACGCCCGTCACGACGGTCATGGCGTTCAGCGGCACGCTTACGTCGACGCCCTTGAGATTGTGCTCGCGGGCGCCGACGACGACGATGGCGGAGGGGTCCATGATGTGCGAGTCCGCGCGAGGCGCGCGGAACCGCCGAGTATACCGGCGGCGCACTTTCGCGAAAGGGCAGCGGCGGGCGCTGCTGGTGCGCGCGGAGCGCGGGCCGGCTAACGTCCGCTGGCGGCCGCGGCGAGAGTGGGCCCCGGGATCACTGTCAGGCCCGAACGTGCGACACGTGCGGCGGGCGGCAATGCGCCGTAGCCGATCTCCTCGTCCTCCTCTACGACAGCGCCGGGGCCGATGACGGCGCGGCGGACGCGGGCGCGGCGGCCGATGCGGCAGCCGTCGAGGAGGACGGAGTCCTCGACCTCGGCGCCGCTCTCGATGACGACGCCGTGGCCGAGGACGCCGTTGATCACGACGCCGCCGCGGATGACGGCGCCGTCGGAGACGAGCGTGTTGAGGGCCTGGCCGGCGCGGCCGGTGGCGTCGGCCACCACCTTGGCGGGGCCGAGGCCGCTCGGGACGGGCAGCACCGGCCACGCGGGATTGTAGAGGTCGAGCGCGGGCCGCGGTGTACAGAGATCCATCTGCGCATCGTAGTAGGCCTCGAGCGTGGTCGGCTCGTGCCAGTAGGCGCCCGGGCCCTGTGCGCATCCGGGCAAGCGGGTCTCCAGCACGTCGTAGGCCATGACGCGGATGGCGTCGGCGAGGCCCTGCAGAAGCGCGGCCTCGTCCCCTCCCGCGTCGTGCGGCACGGCCGCGAGGAGCGCGTCGAGGCGCTCCGCGCGGAGCACCATGTCGCCCGCCCACGAGAGGGCGAAGGCGCGACTCCCCGGCGCCGTGGCGGGCAGGACGGGCGCCCGCTGCACCTCGTGCACGCGCTGGTCGCCCGCGACCCGCAGCACGGTGCGGCTCGTCGCCTCGCTCACGGGAACCGGCAGCGCCGCCAGCGTCACGTCGGCGCGCAGGTCGCCGTGTGCGTCGGCCAGCTGGCGGAGATCGAGCTGGAGGATGTGGTCCGCGAGCAGGACGACGATCGAGTCGGGGCGATGGCCCCGGATGAGCTCGCGACAGGCCGCCAGGGTCTGGCGGAAGCGGTCGGGACGGCCCTGGCACGCCTCGCCCTCCAGCGGCAGGAGAATGGGTGAAGCGGATGGCGGGCCGCCCAGCTCGGTCCGCGCGAGATGCGCCCGCAGCTCGGGTCCCGCCGCGGGAGCCATCACGTAGATCGACGAGGCGCCGGAGTTGCGCATCGTCGCGAGCGCGAAGTCGATGAAGCGGTACTTCCCGGCAAACGGCGTCAGCGCCGCATCATCCGCCATCCCGATCGCGTCGAGCGGGGGACCGCCCCCCGCGACGATCACGCCGAGCATCCGCCGCTCCATCCCCACCCCCTCCTCGCCCCGTCCTCATCGTCATCCAGCGGACAGCAGCCGCTCCTCGATCTGTGCGACCGTCGTCGCCAGGCTACGGTCCGTCTCGAGCCGCGCCCCGATGGTCCGCCACGCATGCAGGACCGTGGTGTGGTCGCGGGTGAACCGCGCGCCGAGCTCCGCGAACGGCCGCGCCATCAGCTTGCGGGCGAGGTACATCGCGACCTGCCGTGGCAGGACCAGCTCTGCGCGGCGACTCCGCCCGCGCAGCAGGCGCGCCGGGCAGCCGAAGGCGGCGGCGGTGGCTTCGATGATGCGGTCGACGTCGAGCGCCGGGGCGACGCGCAGCTCCGGCAGCACCTCCTCGGCGAGCGCCTCGTCGAGCGGGCGGCCGCTCAGCCGGGCGTGCGCGGCGAGGCGGGTGAGGGCCCCCTCCAGGCGCCGGACGTCGCCCGCGATGCGGGCCGCCAGGCGGGCCACCAGCCGCGGCGGGAAGTCGATCCCCTGGGTGCGGGCCTTCCGTTGCAGGATGGCGAGGCGGAGCGCCGGCTCGGGCAGCTCGATGCAGGCCACCTCGCCGCCCTCGAACCGCTCGCGCACCCGGGCCGCGAGTTCCGGCATGTCGCGGGGCGCCCGATCCGAGGTGAGGACGAGCGTCCGGCCGCCCTCCACCCACTCGACCAACCCTTCCATGAGGCGCTCCTGGAGCTCCTCCTGGCCGGCGAGCGAATGGACGTCGTCGAGCAGCAGGGCGCCGAGGGGGGCCAGGTCCCGCCAGAAGGCCTCGTGACCGTGGCGGCCGTAGGCGGCCACCAGCGCGCTCACCAGCTGGGCAGCGGGCAGGCAGGCGACCAGGGTCCCGTTCGCGTGCAGCGCATGAAACACGGCGTGCAGGAGGTGCGTCTTGCCGACCCCGGTCGGCCCGTGGAGGAAGAGCGAGGTGCCGAGCGTCGCGCTGCCCAGCACGGTGGCGGCCTCATAGGCGCGCGCGTTGCTCTCGCCCACCACGAAGGTGTCGAACGTCTGCTCGGCATTCGGCGCTCGCGTCGGGATGGGAAGGATGGGGGGCGGCGCGGCCACGCCGAGCTGGACGACGCACGAGCGACCGGTCGCGGCCGCGAGGGCCTCCTCGATCGCCGTGAGGAAGTGGCGGGCCACCCAGTCGCGGGTCGTACGATCGGGCGCGAGCAGCGTCACGGTGCCGCTCGTCCGCGTGCAGGAGAGCGGCGCGATCCAGGCGGCGAAGTTCCGGTCGCCGACGCGGACCCGCACGCGCTCGCGCGCCGCAGCCCACATGGCCTCCACGTCGCCCCGCTCGAGGGCGCGCTCGCGTTGACTCACCGGCCCACCGTCACGTCCACAGCTGTCGAGAGGAAGCTTCCTAGCTTGTGCGAGCACGCCCGTCCGCCCCTCACCCCACCTGTGCTGCACCGTGCGCCGCGCGACCTGCACTCCGAGCGTGACGGCCCAGCGGGTGCCCGCACGCCCGGCATGTTCCCTGCGAGACGGCGCACTCATAGTCGCATCACATCCAAATGGCAAGGTGAGAAGCGGAGCGCGGCGAAAAAATTTCGGCGCCGACGTCGCTACTGGTACGCGACCGTCCGCGAGCTGATCACCTGCAGGTCGGCGATCAGCTCACGCACCGCGCCGCGGAGGTCGCGCGCGTTCCGCCGGAGCTCACGCTCGAGCTGCAGGCGCCGGCCATCGCGCAGCGGACGGCTCCGTAGCTGCAGGTACGCGCGCTGCATCTCCCCGCGGCGCGCCAGGAGCCGATCGGTCTTGGCGAGCGCGAGGAGGCGCACCCGTTGCTGGGGCAGATCGTCGGCCACGGAGAGGAGACGGGACAGGAGCCCGACGTGATGGCGGCCGATCTGCTCGGCGAGCCGGGGATCGGCGCGCACCGTCATGAAGCAGAAGGCGGCCTCGAACTCGCGGAGCGCCGCCTCGATCTGCCGCCCCTGCAGCTGCAGGTCGCCGCGCGCCACGCGCGCGCGGCAGCGCCGGAAGCGCGCCCCCTCGAGCGCCGTGATCGCGGGGGTGATCAGCGGACGCGCGAGCAGCATGATCAGGCCGCCGAGCAGGATCACCGCGATCGGCAGCAGGAGCAGCGCGACGATCAGGGTGGACATGTCCGGACGGTGGGCCTCTCTCCGGCGTCCACAGTAGGGGAACGCCCTCGGCCTGACAAGTCCGCTCAGAGCAGGACGCGGTAGTCGAGCGTGGGGAAGAGGTTGTCGGTCTCTTCGAGCGTGCCGAGCGCGAGATCGTCGACGGCGTCCCGCTCGACTTCGTCGCAGAGCCGCTCGACGCGCAGGAGATGATCGCGGGTGCGGCACACCGCGTAGTCGACGGTGGTATGGCGGGACATCATGAACGCCCAGTCGCTCGCCTGGGCGAGCAGGAGCTCGCGCAGCGCCTGGGTGAGCGCGCGGCGCGTCCGCTCGTCGGCGCTCGGATAGCGGCGACAGAGGGCATGGAGCCGCTCGGCGGCCGCGTGCAGGTGGCGATAGATCCAGTCGTTCTCGCCCGCCAGCCAGACCTCGCTGTAGCCCTTCCAGCCCCAGGTGGACCCCGAGGGCGTGGCGAGCTGCACCGTCGGGTGGCGGTCCAGGTCGTCGCCCGGGGTCGCGGCCACGATGTCCCCGGCCGTGGCGAGCCGGCGGAGGACGAGCTCGAGCCAGAGCGGTCCCTCGAACCACCAGTGCCCGAAGAGCTCCGCATCGTAGGGGCAGACGATGATCGGCGGCCGATCCATCGCCTCGGCGAGCCACTCGACCTGCCGCCGGCGGGCCTCGACGAAGTCACTGGCGTGCGCCTCGGCGCGCTCGCGCGCACGGTCCGGGTCGTAGGGTTCCTTGTGGTCGTTCTTCCCCGTGATGCGGTGGTACTTGAGCCCCGTGTGCAGCCGCTGGCCCGTGGGCGGCAGGTAGGGCCGCACGTACGAGAGCTCCAGGTCGAAGCCGATGTCGCGGTAGAAGTCGCGGTACCAGAAGTCGCCCGGATAGCCTTCCTCGGCGCTCCATACCTGCTTCGAGCTGTCGGGATCTCGCCCGAAGACCGCGACGCCCGACTCGCAGGCGATGGGCGCATAGACGCCGTAGACGGGACGGGGGCTCGCGTGCGCGATGCCGTGCGTGTCCACCAGGAAGTAGCGAACGCCGACGCGGGCGAGCTCGACGTCGAGCCCGGGGTAGTAGGCGCACTCGGGAAGCCAGAAGCCCTCCGGCCCGCGGCCGAAGAAGCGGCGATACTCCGCCGCGGCCACCTCGACCTGGGCGCGCACGGCGCCCGGCGTGACGTCCAGCAGGGGAAGGAACCCGTGCGTAGCCCCGCACGTGATGATGTCGATCAGGCCACGCTCCTGGAAGGCACGGAACGCGCCGATCAGGTCCTGCTGCCAGTCGGTGAGAAAGGCGGCGCGCGAGCGCGACAAGCGACCGAGATACATCGCCGCGACCCGGTGGAACGCCGGGTCGCCCCGCGTGCGGCGCTCCTCCTTCTCCGCCAGCTCGACGAGCCGGTCGAGGTGGCGCAGGTAGCGGGCGCGCAGCAGCGGGTCGGCGAACATCCCGAGCAGGGTGGGGCTGAGCGAGATCGTGAGGCGCGTCGGCACGTGATCGCGCTCGAGCGCGTCGAGCATCTCGAGGAGCGGCAGGTACGTCTCGGTCATGGCCTCGTAGAGCCAGCGCTCCTCCAGGAAGTCCTCGTGCTCCGGATGACGGACGAAGGGCAGATGGGCGTGGAGGAGGAGTGCGACGCTGCCGCGGGCCATGGTGTCTTCTAGCGCGACGAGCGGAGGGGCGCGTGCGTCTCGCTCGAGCGCGTCGCGCCACTCCTCGGATCCGCGGAGCCGTCGCCGGGCCCCGGGGGGCTCGGCAGCCGTTCGCCGTCCCATCCGGCCACGGTGCCGGTGGGTGGCGCATGACGTCCGAGCCGCACCCATCGCACCGTCGTGTCGGGTGAGGGCTCCGGGCGGGGCAGGGTGACCGTGTTCGAGCGCGCGAGCGGCAGGAAGCGCCCGCCCGGAGTCCGGAGGCCGATCTCGGCCAGATACGACGCTGCCGGCCTGGCCAGGTTCAGGTAGAAATGGTCCGCGCCGGGCGTGACCTCGATGTCGAACGAGAGCCAGGCGTTGTCCCCGGTGAAGGTGATGAAGCTCACGTCGTAGACACGCAGCACCTCGCGCGCGCCCTCGCCCTCCGCGCCGAGCACGCGAAGCGCCCGGAGGCGGGTCATGGGCGTCACCTCCCAGTACGTGAACGCCCACCACGGGTCGCGGGGGAGGAGGACGATGCGATCGTGGCCGTACGCGCGGGGGAGCTCTCCCGGCGAGCGTTCGGGCGACGGCGGGCTCGGGCCAGGGCCGAGGTAGAACTTGGCCTCCTCGATCTCGGCCTGCGTGCCGCCCGACGGGGTCGGGCGTTCCGGAGGTGGCGCGGGGACGGGGTCCTGACGGACGGCGACGTCGAGGAGGCCCTCGACCACCTCGCCGACGCGACGGGCCGCCCCCCGGGCGCAGCCGATCCAGCCGCCGATCGTGCCCAGACCGGCGGCGAGCGCCTCCCCGACCGTCATGTAGGCGATCGTAACCGGCGCGCTCCGATGCGTCTAGGTCCGGGGTAGTGACCCCGGCGGCCTTGCAAATCCGGGGCGGGTGGGGGATTCCCGGCCCATGGAGCGGAGGGTCCTGCCGCGCGCCCTGGTCGTGCTCCGGGTCGAGCGCGGCACACCCCAGCCAGCCGACGCCGACATCCGGCGCGCGCTCCAGAAGGACCGCGCCGCGCTGGCCCTTCCACCGACGGACGGCATCGCGTATCGCCTGGCGGGACCCTATCCGATCGAGCTCGAAGGCCGGGCACTGGACGAATACGTCGCCTGGGAGGTGTGAGGCGCGAGCGCACCGGTCAGGGGATCGCGCGGGCGTGCTGCCTGAGCGCCGCCAGCGCCTCCCCGCCGTCCCGGGCGCTGAGCAACGCGGCCCGCAGCTCCGGCGAGCGCAGCAGCGTCGCGATGCCGGCCACCACATGGAGGTGAGCGGCGGTCGCCGCGGGGGGCGAGAGGACCAGGGCGACGATCTGGATCGGTACCGTGGGGACCGCTTCGTAGAGACCCGCTGTCGAGACCGCGAGCGCGACGGCGGGCTCGCGCAGCCCCGCCAGCCGGGCGTGGGGCACCCCGGCATGGATGTCGAGCAGCGCGGTCGACGCCGAAGCCTCCCTCTCCGTGATCGCCGTCACGGCGATCGCCTCGCTGTTGCGTGGCAGCGCTTTCGCCGCGGCCAGCGTTGCGACCAGCCCGGTGATCGTGTCGGCGAACGTCCGCCACGGGGGAGCGATGCGGATCAAACCCGGGCGGATCCGATCGACGAAACTCATGGGTGCATCGTTCCTCTAGCGTCCGGGTGGGAGAGACACAAATGAATGTGTGTGATCTCGGCGGCCGAACGGCACTCATCACCGGGGCCGGACAGGGGGTGGGGCTGGAGACGGCGCTCCTCTTCGCGCGGAGCGGTGCGGGCGGCATCGCCGTCAACGACCTCGTGCCGGAGCGGGCGCACGCGGCGGCGCAGGCGCTCGCGACCGCTGTCCCGGGCGTCCGGGTGGTGGCGTGTCCCGCGGACGTGACCGACGAGCAGGCGGTGCGTGCCATGGTGGCCGACGCGGAGGCTGCCCTCGGGCGGATCGACATCCTGGTGAACAACGCCGGCATCCCGCCGCGCGAGGCGCTGATCGGCGGCCCGCGGAGGGCGTTCCTCGACTCGAGCCCGGCGGAGTGGGAGCCCTGGATCCGCGTGAACCTCTACGGGGTGCTCTATGTCACGCACGCGGTGGTGGGTGGCATGGTGG
>DATILR010000407.1:0-6531 GCA_035476275.1 Binatus sp. (SeqCode)
GCACGATGAGCGGGATGCCCGTGGGGGCCAAATAGTCCGGGCAGGCGGTCAGCGGATCCGGGACCTCGTGGCCCTTGAACGTGCCGATGGGCAGCGTCCTGCCGTCGGAGGGAAAGACGACCGGGAACACGCCCGCCGGGCTCGCGCTGCGTCCGCGGATCACGTCGAGGGCGGCGGCCGTCTGGATCGCGGTGCCCGAGCCGTGGAAGATGCCGAACCCGCTCACGGCGAGCGCTGGATCGAGGATGCCGATGGCGTGGAACGGACCGCTCATCCAGCTGTCGACGGCCCATCCCTCGGTGGCGCTCAGGTCGGACGTGCCGGCGACGTTGCTGTTCCGCGCCGCGGTGTCGCCGTCGGCGGTGTAGAAGGGGCTCCCCGGATCCTCGCTGTGGCCGATGGTGTCCGTCTCGACCATGTAGTGCGCATGCTGGAGATCGCCGGCGGACCAGTCGGGATTCTCCGTCACGGCCGCCAGACCGGCGAGCCCCCGGTAGAGGTTCACGGTGGCGAGCCATCCTCCGGCGGTCGACGCGTCACAGGGTCCCGATCCGCTGCCGCAGCCGAGCTTGCACATTGCGAAGGCGTCGCGGCACGCGTGCTTGGCCGCCGCACGCGTGCTCTTCGCGGACTGGACGCACGCCCGCCGGTCGGTCGGAGTCGAGAGGTCGAGGCAGGCGCTCCGCGCGGTCGAGAAATCGTCGAGCGCTGTCCCGAGGCAGCTCTGCTTGGCGACCCGACAGGCCGTCCGGCACGGGTTCGCCGCGCGCGCCGTCCCGGCGACGAGGGGCACGATGGCGATCCCGATCGCGAGCCACGCGGAGGTCCTCCACATCGTCTTCATCCCATCCTCCCTCGCCGGGCGTCGAGGCGAGGCTATGCTCGGCACGCGTGCCTTTCAAACCTGCGCGAGGCGCTGCATTGACGGCAGGCTGGGGAGGGGGCACGTAACGGTCGCCGCGCATGGCTCGCCACGTTCTCCACGTCGACATGGACGCGTTCTACGCCGCGGTCGAGCAGCGGGACGATCCGGCGCTCCGCGGCCGCCCCGTGCTGGTGGGAGGCGACCGGCGCCGGGGCGTCGTGACGTCCGCATCCTACGAGGCGCGCGTCTTCGGCATCCACTCGGCGATGCCGATGGCCGCCGCCATCGCCCGCTGCCCCGGCGCGGTGGTCGTGCGCGGCCGGATGGAGCACTACGTCGCGGTCTCCCGGCAGATCCGGCAGATCTTCCGGCGCTTCACCCCCCTCGTCGAGCCGCTCTCGCTCGACGAGGCGTTCCTCGACGTGACCGCCAGCACCGCGCTCTTCGGGTCGCCGCCCGAGATCGCGGAGCAGGTGCGCCGGGCGGTGCGTACGGAGACCGGTCTCATCGCGAGCGCCGGCCTCGGCCCCAACAAGTTCATCGCCAAGATCGCGAGCGACCTCGCCAAGCCCGACGGGCTGCTGGTCGTATCGCCCGATGCGGTCGAGGGGTTCCTCCGCCCGCTTCCCGTCCGACACCTGTGGGGCGTCGGCCGGGTGACCGAGGCCGCGCTCCAGCGTCTCGGCTACCGGACGATAGGCGACCTCGCGGCCGCAGAGCCGGTGCGGCTGGCGCGGCACGTGGGTGCGGCGGCGGGCGCGCTCGGGCAGTGGGCGCGCGGCATCGACGAGCGCCCCGTCCGACCCGACCGCGCCGCGAAGTCGATGGGCGAGGAGCAGACGCTCGACCGGGACCGCCCCGCCGGCGAGCTCCTGCCCCACCTGCTCGCCGACGCGGAGAGCATCGCGCGCCGGCTGCGCGCCCATGCGCTGCGCGCGCGCACGGTGACGCTCAAGGTGAAGCTCGCCGTCCGGCCGGGACCGGGGACGCTCACACGCCGTCACACGCTCGCCGAACCGACGGCGGACGAAGCGGTGGTGTTCGCGGTCGCCCGTCGCCTGCTCGGCAGTCTCGCGCTCGGTGACCGGCGGGTCCGGTTGGTGGGACTGGCGGTCGGGAATCTTCTCTCCGGCGACGGGGACCAGCTCGCCCTCTTCGCGACCGAGCGCAGTGCGGCCGCGCGCCGTGCCGCACTCGCGCGGGCGGTCGACGAGCTCGTCCGGCGCTTCGGCGCCGCGGCGATCCGCCGGCGGCTCCCGGGTGAGGCTTGAGACCGGCCGGGCGCGAACCTTGCGTCGTGCCCGGTCGCTGACTATCCTCGCGCGCTCGGAAACGGAGGGTCCCGCGCGATGGTAGCCGTCCCCAGCGAGCTGCAGCGGTCAGGCTTTGCCGCCACGCATCGGCGCGATGCATGGTGGGTGGCGCCCCTCGTACAGGGGCTCGGCCTCGCGACGCTGATCACCTACGCGAACTGGGCCGCCTTCCAGGGCAAGAACTACCTCGCCGGAAACTACCTCTCCCCCCTCTACTCGCCGCTCATCATCGTCGACTGGTTTCCCTTCTCGCCCGCGTTCCTGATCCTGTTCCCGCCCGTGCTCTTCCGGGCCACCTGCTACTACTATCGCAAGGCGTACTATCGATCCTACTTCCTCGATCCGCCGGCGTGCGCGGTCTCCGAGATGCACCGCCCCGGCTATCGCGGCGAGACCGCGTTCCCCTTCGTCCTCCAGAATCTCCACCGCTACCTCTTCTACCTGACGCTCTGCTACCTCCCGTTTCTCTGGAGCGACGTGGTGCACGCCACGATCTTCAATGGGCGATTCGGGATCGGCGTCGGCACCCTCGTGCTGCTCGCCAACACGACGGCGCTCACCCTCTACAGCTTCTCCTGCCACTCGGCCCGGCACCTGGTGGGGGGGAGCCTCGATTGCTTCTCCTGCACGGCTTTCACCCAGACGCGGCATCGGGCCTGGAAGGGGGCGAGCGTGCTCAACGCCCGGCACATGCTCTTCGCCTGGATGAGCTTCGTCTCGGTGTGCTCGGCCGATCTCTACGTCCGGCTGGTCGCGTCGGGTGTCATCACGGACCTCCGGCTGATCTAAAGCTGATCTAAAGCTGATCTAGGGCGGATACCAGGATGGATCACTTCGAGACGCATACCTACGATGTCCTCGTGGTCGGGGCCGGTGGCGCCGGGCTGCGGGCCGCGATCGAAGCCGCCGAGCAGGGGGCGTCGGTCGGTCTGGTCTGCAAGTCGCTGCTCGGCAAGGCGCACACCGTCATGGCCGAGGGCGGCGTGGCCGCGGCGCTCGCCAACACCGACGGGCGCGACAGCTGGAAGGTGCACTTCCGCGACACGATGCGCGGCGGAAAGATGCTCAACAACTGGCGCATGGCGCAGCTCCTCGCGCAGGAGGCGCCCGCCCGCGTGATCGAGCTCGAGGCCTGGGGGGCGCTCTTCGATCGCACGCCCGACGGCCGCATCCTGCAGCGCAACTTCGGTGGCCACCAGTACCCGCGGCTCGCCCACGTCGGCGACCGCACCGGCCTCGAGATGATCCGCACGCTCCAGGACAAGGGCGTGCAGTCGCCCCGCATCGACGTCTTCATGGAGTGCACGGTGG
The DNA here is from genome assembly GCA_035476275.1 of Binatus sp. (SeqCode). Taxonomy (GTDB): domain Bacteria; phylum Desulfobacterota; class Binatia; order DP-6; family DP-6; genus DP-23. The sequence goes on from DATILR010000407.1 coordinate 3,490, forward strand.
CGCGGCTCCTGAAGGACGGGGAGCGGGTGAGCGGGGCCTTCGCCTACCGCCGGGAGATGGGACGCTTCATCGTCTTCCGCACCAAGGCGGTGGTGCTCGCCACCGGCGGCGTCGGCCGCGCCTACAAGATCAACAGCAACTCCTGGGAGTACACCGGGGACGGCCACGCGCTCGCCTACGATGCGGGGGCGGACCTGATCGACATGGAGTTCGTCCAGTTCCATCCCACCGGGATGGTCTGGCCGCTCAGCGTGCGCGGCATCCTCGTCACCGAGGGCGTGCGGGGCGAGGGCGGCGTGCTCAAGAACTCCAAGGGCGAGCGCTTCATGTTCCGCTACATCCCGGAGATGTTCCGCAAGGACGTCGCCGGGACCGAGGAGGAGGCGGATCGCTGGGTGGCCGACGTGGTGGCCGGTCGCAAGGCCGAGGCCCGTCGGCCGCCGGAGCTGCTCACCCGCGACGTCGTGGCGCGGGCCATCACGCGCGAGGTCCGCGAGGGTCGCGGGAGCCCGCACGGCGGCGCCTTCCTCGACATCGCCTCGCGCCGCCGGCCGGAAGAGATCACGCGCAAGCTTCCCGGGATGTATCACCAGTTCATGGAGCTGGCCGACGTCGACATCACGCAGGCACCCATGGAGGTGGGGCCCACGACCCACTACATGATGGGCGGCGTGCGCGTGGACGCGGAGACGCAGGCCGCGACCGTGCCGGGCCTCTTCGCGGCGGGCGAGGTCGCGGGGGGTCTCCACGGCTCGAACCGCCTGGGGGGGAACTCCCTCTCCGACCTGCTCGTCTTCGGCCGGCGGGCGGGGCTCGGGGCGGCCGCGTATGCCAAGTCGCATCCGGGCGAGCCGCGCGTCGAGGCGGCCGAGGTGGAACGCATCGCAGCCGAGCTGGTCGCGCCCTTCGAGCGCGCCCAGGGCGAGAACCCCTACGCGGTACAGGATGCCCTGCAGGACATGATGGGCACCTACGTCGGCATCGCGCGCAGCGAGGAGGATCTCCACACCGCGCTCGCCGAGCTCGACAAGCTCCGGGCGCGGGCGGCGCGGGTGGGTGCAGCCGGGAACCGGCAGTTCAATCCCGGCTGGCACGTGGCGCTCGATCTCCATTTCCTGCTGACCGTGAGCGAGGCGATCACCCGCGCCGCGCTCGAGCGGCGCGAGAGCCGCGGCGCGCACACGCGCGTCGAGTTCCCCGACTCGGACAAGCAGTTCGGCACGGTCAACGTGATCGTCCGCCGGCAGAACGGGGCCATGACGGTCGCGCAGGAGCCGCTGCCGACGATGCCCGAGGAGCTCCGGCGCATCGTGGACGGAGAGGTGTGAGTGGTATGGACGCGGTGCTCCGCATCTTTCGTGGCGATCGAACGCGCGGCGCGTTCTCGGATTACCCCGTACCCCTTCACGAGGGGATGGTCGTGCTCGACGCGATTCACCACGTGCAGGCGCACCAGGCCAGCGACCTCGCCTGCCGCTGGAACTGCAAGGCGGGGCGCTGCGGGTCCTGCAGCGCCGAGGTGAACGGCAAGCCGCGGCTGCTGTGCATGACGCGCATGGACCAGTTCCCGTCGGGCGAGCCGATCACCATCGCTCCCATGAAGGCCTTCCCGGTCGTGAAGGACCTGGTCTGCGACGTCTCGTGGAACTACGAGGTGAACAAGCGCATCCCGCCCTTCCGGCCGCGTCCGCCCGACGCGCCGGACGGCACGTGGCGCATCCAGCAGGCGGACATCGACCGGGTGCAGGAGTTTCGCAAGTGCATCGAGTGCTTCCTCTGTCAGGACGTCTGTCACGTGCTGCGCGACCACGAGAAGAAGGACGGCTTCGCCGGCCCCCGCTTCCTGGTCCGCGTCGCCGGCCTCGAGATGCATCCGCTCGATGTCACGTCGCGCACGGGCTACCTCAAGCAGACGGCCGGGATCGGGTACTGCAACATCACCAAGTGCTGCACGGAGGTCTGTCCCGAGTCGATCCACATCACCGACAACGCCATCATCCCGTTGAAGGAGCGCGTGGTGGACGACTTCTACGATCCGGTCCGCCGCGTGTGGCGGTGGATCACGGGACGCAGCCAGGCGGCCTGACGGTCTCGCCCCGTCGCGTGGGCGTTGCATGGAGTACGTGATCAAGCGGATTCATCCGGCCGGCATCGATGCTGCGGTCGGGAAGGCCGACAAGTACCGCGAGCTGAACCAGCCGGCGGAGGCAGAGAGCATCTGCCGCGACGTGCTCGCCGTCGATCCCGATCAGCAGCTCGCCCTCCGCATCCTCGGGCTCGCGTTGAGCGATCAGTTTGGCGCGTCCACCGGTACTCGCTTTGCAGAAGCGCAGCAGGTCTTCGCCCGACTGCGTGATCCCTACGAGCGGGCCTTCTATGGCGGGCTCGCCTACGAGCGCCAGGCGAAGGCGCAGCTCATGGCCGGCATCCCGGTCGCCTCGGTGCGGGTGCTGTTCGACCAGGCCCTCGCCCGCTACGCCGAGGCCGAGCGGCTCCGTCCGGCGGACAACGACGATGCGATCCTGCGCTGGAACAGCTGCGTGCGGGCCCTTCACGCCGCCGGCGCGGTGGCCGAGGGCGAGACCAGGCTCGACTGGGAAGCCGACTTCGTCCCCCCCCAGCGCTGAGCGGCCGCGTGCGTGAGCGGACGCCATAGACGCTGCGCCGTCGCAGCACGCGGCACTGAAAATAGGGCTTGCGGTGGCACCCCGCGTGAAGTTAGATTCCGCCCGTGACGCGGTGTCCCGCAAGACTGGTAGCTCTCTTGGTCTTCATCATGTGCGGAGTCTGTGGCGCCGCTGAGAAGCCGGCGCTGCGCGTCCTCGAGTACGACAACGACCGCCTGACCATCCACGCGCACGCCGTGCCGATCAACGATCTGCTGAGCGAGATCGGACGGAAGAGCGGCGCCGAGGTGCGCGGCGTGTGCGAGGCGCGCGACGTGAGCGCGGAGTTCGACGCGGAGCCGCTCACGGGTGCGCTCGAACGTCTGCTCGGCCAGCAGAACTCCTTCGCGTTGCGCTACGGCCCCGACGGCGCGTT
>DATILR010000408.1:0-9303 GCA_035476275.1 Binatus sp. (SeqCode)
GGCGCATCCAGGGCAATCACCTTGTCGACCCACGGCCCGGCCGCGTTGACGACCGTACGGGTCCGTACGAGGATCTCGTCTCCCCCCAGGCGATCGATCACCCGCGCGCCGACGATCCGGCCCCTCTCCTTCTCGAACGCCGCGACCTCGGCGTACGAAACGACCGCCGCTCCCTCGCGAGCGGCCGCCATCGCCGTCTCCAGCACCAGCCGCGCATCGTCCGTCCGGTAGTCCCAGTAGAGCCCCCCGCCCCGGAGCCCCTCGCGACGCAGCGTCGGTTCGGCGGCCTCCATGGCCCGCCGCCCGAGCATCTGGTGCCGCCGGACCTGCCGGAAGCCGGCCAGGAGATCGTAGGCCGTGAGACCCGCCGCGAGCTTCAGCCATCCCATCGGCCCGCCGCGGTACACCGGGAAGAGAAATGGCTGCGGGCGGACGAGATGGGGCGCCAGGCGGCGCAGGCGCTCGCGCTCGCGAACGGCCTCGAGGACGAGCCGGATGTTCCCCTGCTCGAGGTAGCGGAGGCCACCGTGAATAAGCTTCGAGGACCGGCTCGATGTGCCGGACGCGAAGTCTCCCCGCTCGACGAGGGCCGTCCGCATGCCGCGCAGGACGGCGTCGCGGGCGATACCCGCCCCGTTGATCCCGCCTCCGATCACCAGGACGTCGAACGGGCCATCACCGAGGCTGGCCCAGACGGCACGGCGCTGGACGAGCGGATCGGTCACGAGGGAATTGTAGTGTACGTCCCCTCGGATGTCACGGCGCGTCAATGGAGCAGCGCGATCAGCCCCGCCGTCACGACCTTCGTGGTCGCCCGTCCCCCGAGATCACGGGTGCGGATCCGTCCCTGCCGCAGCAACCTTTCGATGGCACGCTCGATCCGCCCCGCGGCCTGCCGCTGTCCCACGTGCCGGAGCAGCATCGCGCCCGACATGATCGCCGCGAGCGGATTGGCGAGATTCTTCCCCGCGATGTCGGGAGCCGTGCCGTGCACGGCCTCGAAAAGGGCGTGGCGCTTGCCCACGTTCGCGCCCGGAACGAGCCCGAGCCCACCCACGAGGCCGGCGCACAGGTCCGAGACGATGTCCCCGTAGAGGTTCTCCAGCACGAGCACGTCGAAGTCCGCAGGACGCCGGACCAGCTGCATGCAAGCGTTGTCGACGATCAGCTCCTCGTACTTCACCCGCGGGTAGTGTCGCGCGACCTGGCGCGCACATGCCAAGAAGAGGCCGTCCGAGAGCTTCATGATGTTGGCCTTGTGGATGGCCACCACCTTCTTGCGCCGCTCCCGCCGCGCCAGCTGGAACGCGTACTCCGCGATCCGTCGCGAGGCCCGCGCCGTGATCACCTTCACGCTCTCGACCACACCGGGCGCGATCTGGTGCTCGATGCCCGAGTAGAGGTCCTCCGTGTTCTCGCGCACCACGATCAGATCGACTGCCGGGAAGGCGCCGCGCACCCCGGGCAGGGTCCTGACGGGGCGCACGTTGGCATAGAGGTCGAACGTCTTTCGCAGCGCCACGCTGACGCTGCGGTATCCCACGCGTCCCACCTGCGTCTCGAGCGGACCCTTCAAGCCGACGCGGTTCCGGCGGAACGAGGCGAGGAGCGCCTCCGGGATCGCCGTTCCCGTCTTTTCGAAGGCCGCCTTGCCAGCCAGCTGCACGTCCCAGGCAATGCGGCCGCCGGCCGCTTCGATCACCTGCACGGCGGACTCGATCACCTCGGGGCCGATACCGTCCCCCGGGATGAGCGTCGCCGGCCGAGCCCCACCCTTCCGCCCACCCACCCGGCGGGGCATCAGAGCGTACCCAGCACCTTGTGGAGTTGGGGAAGCACGCGGACGTCCGGATGGTACCGCGACGCCACCGCATGGAGCCGCTCGAGTGCGTCGGTCCGGATCGTGAGACGCGAGCTGGCGGGCTCGGTGAGCGGTGTCAGGAAGAGCGTTATCCCTGGGTCGACCCCGGCCACCAGCCGGCTGCCGCGCTCCACTTCCTCGGGACTGGTTCCCTCGTCAACAGGCATCTTCACGTAGACCTCCCGTCCGGCCGCCACCGCGAGCCGCAAGCACGCCTCGTGCTCGTCCCAGCGTGCCCGCTCACCGGTATTGCTGGGACACTTCACATCCATACTCACGATGTCCACCCAGGGTAGAACCCGTGCCAGCCGGGCGGGCAGAATGCCCGCCGTCTCGAGCAGCACCGGCAGCCGCTTCTCCCGCGCCCCGAGCCAGGCCACCAGGAATTCCGCTTGCTGGAGCGGCTCGCCTCCGGTGAGCGCCATCGCATGGAGGGGTGGCGCCGCATCGGCAAGCCCCGCGACCTCTCCGTCGAGCTCCGCTCCGGAGAACGGATTCGGCCGCTGCCGGCCTCCGTCGGGGCCGAGGATCCGGCAGGCGGTGACGGGGAGGAGGCTTTCCGGCTCGTCGCAGTAGCGACAGCGGAGCGGGCAACCCCCGAACCGCACGAAGAGCTGACGGCGCCCGGCGTGCAGACCCTCGCCCTGAAAGGAGACGAATATCTGAGAGATGTTCGCGGCCGCCATTGGGCGCCCCCTTTAGTACGCGCCCCGGAGCGCCACCACAACGTCGGCGACGTTCGTGCCGGTCGGCCCGGTCAAGAGGAGGTCCCCGGTCGCGGCCAGGAGGGGGTTGCTGTCGGTTGCCGCGAGGGCCCGCTCGGGGTCGAAACCGGCGGCCCGCGCGCGGGCGGTGGAGTCCCCGTCGACGCACGCACCAGCAGCCGTGGTCGGCCCGTCGACGCCGTCCGTCCCCGCGGCGAGGACGACACCCGGCTCGCCCGCGAGCGCGATCGCCGCCGCCAGCGCCAGCTGCTGCGAGCGACCGCCCCGCCCGCCGGGGCGCACACGAACCGTGGCCTCCCCTCCGGCGATGAGCGCGACGGGTCGATCGCGGGGCGCGGCCCGGAGCCGGCCCGCGAGCATGCGGCCCGCTGCAGCGGCGTCGCCGGCGAGCGGCGTCGACAGGACCTCCGCCGTGTAGCCGCGGGCCGCCGCCACCCGCGCGGCGGCGGCGACCGCGTCCCGATTGCCGGCCAGGATCAGGGTTCGCACGTCCTCCAGCACCGGATCACCCGGCTTCACGGTCTCCGGCACGTCGCCGACCAGCCCGCGGGCCATGTGCGCCCGGACCGCCGGCGGAACCTGATCGGGTGCGAGGTGCTCCTCGAGCACCCGCTTCGCGTCGCGGAACGTGGTGGGGTCGGCGACCGTCGGTCCCGATGCAATCAGGGCCGGGTCGTCGCCCACCACGTCGGAGAGCAGAAGAGCCCAGAGCCCCGCGCCGTGTTTGGCGGCGCGCGCGAGCCCGCCGCCCTTCACGCGCGAGCAGTGCTTGCGGGCGGTGTTGAGCGCCGCGATGTCGGCACCCGAGGCGAGCAGGACCTCGGTGAGGGCGCGCTTGTCGTCGAGCGTGATCCCGGGGGCCGGCGCCACGAGCAACGCCGAGCCGCCACCGCTCAGGAGGACCAGGATCAGCACATCTCCTCCGACGCCCGATACCCTCTCGAGAAGGCGTCGGGTAGCCGCCTCGCCGGCAACGTCCGGCAGCGGGTGTCCTCCGGTCGCGATCTCCACACCGCTCACTGATCGGCCCTCGCCGCCGTGGGGCACGATGACGAGTCCCCCCATCAGCCGTGGCCTGGCGGCGTCGGCGGCCGCCTCGATCATCCCCAGGCTCGCCTTGCCGGCCCCCACCAGGAGCGCGGGACCATCGTGGCGAGCGAGCGCTCGCCCCTGCCGGTCGCGAAGGACGAGGGCGCTGCCATCGCGTGCGAGACACCCGGCGACCAGAGCGTGCGGGTCGACCGCCACCAACGCCGCAGCATGGCAGGCGAGCGCATCCGTCCGCAGTGCGGAGTTGCTCACGATCGGACCCCTGGACGGCCGTACGCGTGAGCTGTAAGGAGGGCCGCATGGCGGTCCCGGAATCCGAGGTGCGATCGACGGTCGAAGCCCTTCCGATCGTGTGGCGTCGGGTGATGACGGATCCGCACGGGTTCTTCAGTGACATGCCCGAGACCGGAGGCCTCGAGCAACCCGGCATCTTTCTCGTCGCCTGCGCGGCGGTCAACGCGCTCGGTCACCTCCTGCTCGGAGGCGGGCTGCGCGGGGTGCTCGGGTGCTTCCTCTGGGAGCTCGTCGCTGCCGTGGTGGTGGCGGCCGTGTTCGTGCTCGTGGCGCAGAACCTGTTCGAGGGCCGGGCCGGGTTCGAGGCGACCTTCCGCGTCGTCGCGTACGCCGCCGCCGCGTCGGTCGTGTTCTGGGTTCCGCTCGTGGGTGCCGTCGCCCTGCTCTACTCGGCCTACCTCGCCCTCCGCGGCCTGGAGCGCGTGCACGGCCTGGATACGACCCGCGCCCTGCTCACCCTCGGTGTGGGCGGAGCCGTTCTCTGGCTCCTGCGCAACGCCTTCGTCGGCCCGCCGATCTGATCCGCGGGCACGCTCGCCGTTTACGACCCGCTCCCCTCGTCGTCGGCGTCGCCCGGCACCAGCCGACGGTAGGACCGGTCCTCCTCGGAGCGCTTCATGGTCTTCGCTTCCTTCTCCCGCTCCGCCTGGCAGTTGATGCAGAGGCGGGTGAAGGGCAGCGCCTCGAGACGTCCCTCGGCGATGTCGGCCTCGCAGCTCTCGCACACGCCGTACGTTCCGTCCTCGACCCGGGCGAGGGCGTCGTCGATCGCCTGCAGCTTCTCGCGATCGCGGTCGGTCAAGATGAAATTGATCTCGCGATCACGCGCATCGCTCGCGAGATCGTAGGTGTCCATCCCCTCGTCCTTGGTCTGCTCGCGCCCCTCGTGCAGCTCGGCCTGCACGTTACGCAGGAGTTGCGTGCGCATTTCCTGTAGCGTCTCACGAGCCTTTTTCAGGAACGTCTTGCGCATGGTTTTGGGGGCCTCCGAGGGCGGGCGAATCTAAAGCTCAGAGGGAGACGTGTCAACGGCAGAGTGCAAAATTCTGCCCTCGAGATCGTAGGCCGCCGCCCCGGTGAGCCGTGCCTGCACGATGTCACCCGGCGTGGCCTGCCCCCGCAGGCGCACCACCCCGTCGATCTCGGGTGCCTGACACGCGGTCCTTCCGACCAGCTCTCCACCTTCGTCGACACCCTCGACCAGCACCTGGGTGCACCGACCCACCCATGCGGCCGCGCGACGCGCGGCGACGCGCTCCTGGACCTCCATCACCCGGGCCCGGCGCTCGGTCTTCAGGTCGTCCGGCACCTGATCGTCGAGCTCCGCCGCCGGAGTTCCCTCCTCGCGCGAGTACTGGAACACGCCCACGTGGTCCAGCTCGACCTCCTCGAGGAAGCGGCAGAGCTCGGCCACGTCCTCCTCCCGCTCCCCCGGGAATCCCACGATGAAGGAGGAGCGCAGCGCGATGCCTGGCACCGCAGCGCGAGTGCGCTCGAGCAGACGGCGGATCGCGGCCCCGTTCCGCTCCCGTCGCATGGCCCGCAGCATGCGATCGGAGATGTGCTGGAGGGGCATGTCGAGGTAGCGGCATACGGCCGGCTCGCTCCCCATGACCTCGAGCAACTCCGCCGTCACGGACGACGGGTAGGCGTAGAGGAGGCGGAGCCAGCGCGCCCGCGGGACCCGCGCGGCGATCGCCCGGAGGAGCACGGCCAGCGAGGACCCATCACGCCGATCGCGGCCGTAGGCGGTCAGATCCTGCGCGATCAGGTTGAGCTCGACGACCCCTTCGTCCGCGAGCCGTTCCGCCTCGTCGATCAGATCGGGGAGCGGCCGGCTCTCGTGCCGGCCGCGAATGTGCGGGATGATGCAGAAGCTGCAGCGGTGGTCGCAGCCCTCCGAGACCTTGAGGTAGGCCGTCCACCAGGCCCCCGTCCGCACGCGGGTCGTGAGCTCCTCCCGCGGGAGGACGTGCTGGGCGCCGCGGTAGACGACCGGCCCCTCGCCGAGCGGCGCCTCGACGGCATCCGCGATGCGGAGGAGGTCGCCGGTTCCGATGAAGACGTCCACCTCGGGGAGCGCCGTGCGGAGCTCGTCCGCATAGCGCTGGGCGAGGCAGCCGGCGACCACCAGCCGCCGACCCGGCCCGTCGGCCTTCAGCCGCGCCAGGTCGAGGATCGCCTCGATCGATTCCTCCTTGGCGGGCGTGATGAAGCTGCAGGTGTTAACCACCAGCACGTCTGCCGCGCCGGGGTCGAGCACGATCTCGTGGCCACGGCGCGCGAGCACTCCGAGCATCACCTCGCTGTCGACCTGGTTCTTCGGACAGCCGAGGGTGAGCAGGTGGACGCGCCTAGTCACGGAAGTTCGTGAACTGGATGGCGATCCCGAAGTCGTGCCCGCGGAGGCTCTGGATCACGGCCTGGAGATCGTCCTTCTTCTTGCCGGTGACCCGCACCTGGTCCCCCTGGATTGCGACCTGGACCTTCAGCTTCGCGTCCTTCACCAGCTTCACCATCTCGCGCGCCTTCTCCACGGGGATTCCCTGCTGCAGGGTGATCTGCTGCTTCGCGCTGCCGGCCGGTCCGGGCTCGACCGGCCCGGCCTGCAGCGCCCGGAGCGGCACCTGGCGCCGCGCGAGCTTCTCCTGCAGCACCTCGTTCAGCGAGCGCAGCTTGAACTCGTCGGCGGAACGGAGATGGAGGGTGTTGTCCTCGCGGCGGACCTCCGTCGGCGTGTTTCGGAAGTCGAACCGCTGGCCGATTTCCTTCAGGGTCTGCTGGATCGCGTTGTCGACTTCCTGCAGGTCGACGCGACACACGACATCGAAGAACGCCATGGGGGGCCGTCAATAGGCAGGGGGACGGATCACGTCAACCCCGGGCGGGGGCGTGAAGCGGAAGAGGCCGGGATCGAGCGTGACGTTGCGGCGCTCGTTGGCGAGGACGAGGCGCGTGGTCGTCCCCAGCGGATCGGTGATGCGGGCCTCTTCCAGTCCCGCGTCCGACTTGCGCACCACCAGCACGAGGGTCCCCAGCCCCTGGTCACGGTGGGGGACGAGACGGAGCACCCAACGCTCGGGGCGATCCTCCTCCAGGCTGGCCGCGAAGTCACGCTCGAGCCGTCCCAGGCCGGCGAGAAAGGTGACCGGGGTGTTGGCGTGGAAGGCCTCGCTGAGTGGTGCCTTGATCACCTGATGGTCGTCGGGCTGGTAGATCCAGAGCGTCTCTCCGTCGCCGACGACGAGCTGCGGATCGGGCGGCTTGTAATCCCAGCGCATGTGGTTCGGCTTCTCGAAGGCGAGCGTGCCGGACGACTCGAGTGCGCCCGCAAGGGCGGGCGATTCGACGATCTGGTGGAAGTCGGCCGTGAGCGTTCGGGTCCCCTCGTAGCGTGCCTGGAGCCTATGGAGTGCGTCGCTGAGCGGTTCCGCGCCGAGCGCCGGCAAGGCCAGGGCGGTGAGGGTGAGACCGATGACCACCGTCCACGGCCGCATGGGGTCCTTTCAAACACGCCGTCGAGCGGAACGCTACTCCTCGATCCGCCGCGCGATCACCTCGCGCGGGCGGGCCCCGGTCGCGGCCGCGACCACGCCCTCCCGCTCCATGCGCTCGATCATGCGCGCCGCCCGGTTGTAGCCGACGCGCAGCCGCCGCTGGAGCCAGGAGATCGAGGCCTGGCGGTTCTCGGTCACCAGGCGGACCGCCAGGTCGTACATCTCATCGGACATGTCCTCTGCGTCGTCCCCGTCGCCCGCCTCGTCCTCCTCGCTCTCGAGGAGCTCCATCTGGTAGCACGGCGTCTCCTGGCCCTTGATGAACTCGACCACCCGATGGACGTCGCCGTCGGACACGAAGGACCCGTGAAGGCGCTGCACGCGCGCCGTGCCAGGGGGCAGGAAGAGCATGTCCCCCTCGCCCAGCAGTCGCTCGGCGCCGATCGCATCGAGGATGGTCCGTGAGTCTACCCGGGATGTCACCTGGAACGAGATGCGGGCCGGGAAGTTGGCCTTGATGAGGCCGGTGATGACATCGACCGAGGGCCGCTGGGTGGCGAGGATCAGGTGGATGCCGGCGGCCCGCGCCTTCTGCGCCAGGCGCGTGATGGCCTCCTCGATCTCGCGCCCCACCGTCAGCATGAGGTCGGCGAGCTCGTCGATGATGATGACGATGCGGGGGAGATGCCGATGCGCGAGCGTGTCGCCACCCTGGGGACCATCCTCCACGGCATCTGATTCGTCGGCCCCCGACTCGCGCAGGAGGCGGTTGTAGCTGTCGATGTTGCGGACGCCCTTGTCGTGCAGCAGACGGTACCGCATGTCCATCTCGCGGATCGTGTTGTAGAGCGCCGCCGCCGCCTTCTTGGGCTCCGTCACCACCGGAACCAGCAGGTGGGGGATGTTCTCGTAGGTGGATAGCTCGAGCATCTTGGGATCGATCATGATGAAGCGCACGTCCCGTGGCGAGGACTTGAAGAGGACGCTCATCAGCATGGCGTTCATCGACACGGACTTGCCGGTGCCGGTGGCCCCGGCGACGAGCAGGTGCGGCATGCGAGCCAGGTCAGCGACCACCACGTTGCCGGTCGTGTCCTTGCCGAGCGCCATGGTCAGCTTGGATTCGGCGCGCTGATAGTCCTCGCTCTGCAGGAGCTCGCGGATGAATACCTTGTCCCGCCGGGGGTTCGAGACCTCGATCCCGACCACGGGCTTGCCCGGAATGGGCGCCAGCACGCGCACGGAGAGCGCACGGAGCGCCATCGAGAGGTCGTCGGCCAGCGTGACGATGCGGTTCACCTTCACGCCGGGTGCGGGCTCGAACTCGAAGGTCGTGATGACCGGACCCGGCCGCACCGCAACCACCTTGCCGATGACGCCGAAGTCCGCGAGCTTCGTCTCGAGAATGCGCGAGCTGGCGATGAGGGCGCTCTCCTCGATGGGCGGCGAGCTGCGCACCACCGGATCGAGGAGGGCGAGCGCCGGCAACCGATAGGACTCTCCGCTGAACAGCTCCTGTTGCCGCTCGGCCCGCTTCGTCCGCTTCGCGGACCCGCCCAGCTCGACGGGCTCCGCCGGCTCCGCCTCGCGGATGATCGGCGGCGGACTGCTCGTGGCCTCGCTCGCCTCGATCGGATCGTCGAGCAGGACCGGCACGGGCGCCCGGACGGGGCGGCCAGCTGGCGGGCGCGCCGGGGCTCTCCCGAGCAGACGGGCGCCGACCACGCGGAGCTGCGCCGTGGCGCGGCCAGTCAACGTACCCAGCCGGCGGGCGACTTCGCCTGCCACGGCCACCGCCGACACCCCGGTGGCGAGCACCAGCGCGACCACGAGCACGACGGTGAGGGCGAGGGTGGCGCCTGGTCCGCCGAGAAGG
>DATILR010000409.1:0-1599 GCA_035476275.1 Binatus sp. (SeqCode)
TCGCCTCGCAGCACCCGGCCCAGCCACTTCGCGTACTGCATCGGAATCGGCTGGTCGAGTCCGAGCTCCTTGCGCATGGTCTCGTACATCACCCGGTCGCGCATGTTGGCCTCGCCGATGTACGCCAGCGCGGGATCGCCAGGCAGGAGCAGGGCGACCGAGAAGGTCACCAGCGTGACCAGGAAGAGCAGGGGCACGATGTAGACGAGCCGACGCGCGAGATACTCGATCACGTCTCCCCCTTGGCGCCGCGGTGAGTCGCCGGCCGCTCTCCATCGGGAGCGGCCCAAACGTCCCCGATTGTGTGCCGAACCGCCCGCGAATGCACGCGGCGAGCGACGTGGGTTGCGGAGCAGCCCATCCAGGCGCTAGGATGGCGGCGCGACGACGCCACTGATGCGCGCGGCCTCCCGCGCATGAGGAGAAACGACATGCCCAGCGATGCTCTGCGGGACGCCTATCAGCGCGACGGGTTCATCGTGGTGCCCGACCTTCTCGGAGCCGCGGAGGTCGCGGAGCTGCGCGAGATCATCGCCGAGCTGGTGGCCGGCGCTGCCGCCGTCGACGCCCACACCGCGGTGTACGACCTCGAGCCTGGGCACACCCGAGCGGAGCCGAAGGTCCGGCGCATCAAGTCGCCCCACAAGGTGCATCCGGCGTTCGACGCCGTCGTGCGCCGCCGAGAGGTGATGGAGGTGCTCACGCTGCTGCTCGGCCCCGCCATGCGCCTGCACAACTCGAAGCTCAACATGAAAGCCGCCCGATACGGATCCCCGGTCGAGTGGCACCAGGACTGGGCCTTCTATCCGCACACGAACGACGACATCCTCGCCGTGGGCGTGATGCTCGACGACATGGATCTGGACAACGGCCCCCTGCTCGTGACGCCGGGCACCCATAAAGGACCGGTCTGGAACCACCACGGCGACGACGGGCGCTTCTGCGGCGTGATCGATCCCGCCCTGATCCCGACCGAGATCGCGAACGCGGTGCCCCTGATCGGGCGCGCCGGCAGCATGTCGTTCCATCACGTGCGGTCGCTGCACGGCTCGGCGCTCAACAAATCCGATCGCAACCGCAACCTGCTCCTCTACGGAATCGCGGCGGCGGACGCCTGGCCGCTCGTCGGCGTCGGGGATTTCGCCGAGTTCAATCGGGCGCTGCTGAGCGGCGAGCCGACACTCGAGCCGCGGATGACGGCCGTACCCGTGCGCCTGCCCCTGCCCCCCGCCGCGCACGAGGGATCGATCTACGAGAACCAGACAGGCGGCTCCCGTTTCTTCTTCGAGAAGGCGGGCGGGCGATGAACGAGAACGCGAACCTCCCGCCGGTCAGCCGTCGCTCGTTCCTCGCCGGCGTCGGGGGCGCCGCCGCCGCGCTCGTGACCTCGGGCGCGCCCGCCGCGCTGGCCCAGCCCGCGGGCGCCATCAAGCGCGGCGGCACCTTTGTCGAGTCGATCAACTGGACGTACCCGAGCCTCGATTCCCACCTCTCGAGCCAGCCGTTCATGGCGGGCTTCGAGGCCATGTACAACACGCTGGTGCGCTTCGAGCTGGCGGACCCGAAGACCGGCGAGCAGAAAGTCGTCGGCGACCTCGC
>DATILR010000410.1:0-1508 GCA_035476275.1 Binatus sp. (SeqCode)
CGGGGGCGACGTGTCGTGCGCGATCAGGGGCAGGAGGCTCGTGCCCTCGAACTCGGGGAAGGCGGGGAGACCGAGCACCTCGGCGATGGTGGGCACGATGTCGAGCGCCCGGACCGGCTCGCGCACCACCCGTCCCGCGTACGCCCGGTCGGGAAAGCGCATGAGGAGCGGGACGTGCAGCAGCTCGTCGTAGAGGGACTGGCCGTGGAAGAAGCTGCCGTGGTCCCAGTGCTCCTCGCCGTGATCGGCGCTGACGACGACGAGGGTGTGGTCGAGCAGGCCGCGTGTCGCGAGCCCGTCGAGCAGGCGGCCGATCTCGGCGTCGACGAAGGAGAGCGCCCCGTCGTAGAGGGCGACGATCCGGGCGCGGTCGGCCGGGGCGTAGCGCCCGGCGCGCGCGCCGGCGACGTCGTCGAAGCGGAGGCCGACGGGGCCCTGATAGGCAGCGTCGGTGAAGCGCGCCGCGAAGGGCAACGGCGGGTGATAGGGCGTGTGGGTGTCGATGTAATGGAGGTAGAGCGCGAACGGCTCGCCGGGTCGCTGATCGATCCACTGGAGCGCATTCCGGGAGATGCGATCGGCGCGCCACGACCAGGCCTCGGTGATCGAGTCGAAGGGGTCGCGGCTCGCGAGAGCGAGCCACTGGAAGAGGTAGAGGTTGTTGACGATCGCCTTGGTGCGGACCACCCCGCCTGCGAAGAGGCTGGAGACCAGCGTCGGCCGTGTGGGCGCCGGGAAGGGCGAGGAGGTGAACAGCTGCCCCACCGACGGCAGCGTCATTGGCCCGCTGGTGAAGGCGGCGGCGAAGCGCACCCCGTCGGCGGCGAGCTGGTCCAGGCGGGGCGTCGTCGGTCGCGAGTAGCCGTACGCGCCCAGGTGATCGGCGCGCAGCGCGTCGATCGTGATCAGGAGGAGGTTCGGTCGGGCGTGCGCCTCGGCGGCGTCATAGAGGACGGGCCGGCTCCAGAGGGCGAACAGGCCGGACGTCTCGCCGGGTCCGGCGGTCTCGGTCTCGAGGCGGAGCGTGGCCTCGCTTCCGGCGAGACGCGAGACGTCGACCGCCAGGTCGATCCACCGGCGATCCGTCACGCGCTCGCGGATGTCGAGCGTGCGGGCGAAGAGGAGCTCCGTCCGTCCATCGGCGAGGCGGAGGCTCGCGGTGAAGCGCACGGGCGCGGCGCGCGCCACCATGTCCTGGCCGAGGTAGGTGTCCAGCACGGCGATCCCGACGCGGAAGCGGCCCTGTGACGGTACGGTCACGGGGACGTCGAGCCGGTCGGGTACGGGGCCCCGCAGCGCGGGCCGCAGCTCCCCGAACGTCGCGCTCGGGAGCACGATCAGCGCGGGACCGGCGGTGGATGGGCTTTGCGGATGGGCGCGCACGTAGCCGAGCAGGTCGACGGTCGAGGCATGGGCGGTTGACGCGACCACGAGGAGCGCGAGGATGCGGAGCACGTGCCGGCACTGTAACGGGAACACCTGCACGCTGCCACGGGAAGACGCGTTGA
>DATILR010000411.1:0-2669 GCA_035476275.1 Binatus sp. (SeqCode)
ACGCCGGACCCTAACTATCGCGAGTACATGCAGCGGGTGCGGCAGCGCATCTATGCCAAGTGGGACTATCCGCGCGAGGCGCGGGATCGGGAGCTCGCGGGCCGGCTGGTGATCGAGTTTCACATCGGCAAGGACGGGCAGATCCTGAGTCTTGAGCTCGTCTCATCGTCGGGCGAGTCCGTCCTCGACAGCTCGGCTCTGAACGCGGTCAAGATGGCCGAGCGCTATCCGCCACTCCCCGAGGCGATGCAACGCGACGTGCTGCCTGTGGTCGCCATCTTCAGCTACCGGATCCGCACCACGCAGTCCTCGACGTTCCAGCTGCTCCAGTAGGATGCTGCTGACCAACGGACGCATTCATACGATGGACGCTGCGGGCAGCGTCGTCGACTCGCTGGTGATCCGTGACGGCCGGGTGATCTTCGCGGGACGGCGCGGCGACATCAATACCAGCTCGGGCGAGGTTATGGTCGACCTCGGCGGCCGTGCCGTCCTTCCCGGGCTCGTCGACGGCCACGGCCATCTCATGCTGCTCGCGAAGGCTCGGCTCGAGCTCGATCTTGGTGCAGCCAGCTCGGAGGAGGACATCGCCGCCATGGTCGCGGCCGCGGCGGCCCGACGGCGGCCCGGAGAGTGGATCGCCGGCCGCGGCTGGGACCAGACGCGGTGGCCGGGCCAGCGCTTTCCCACGCGGACCTCGCTCGATCGCGCGGCGCCCGGGCATCCGGTGGCCCTCGTGCGCGTGGACGGCCACGCGACGTGGGCGAGCGGCCCCGCCCTCGCCCGCGCCGGCATCACGCGCCACACCAGCGATCCCCCGGGCGGCCGCATCGCGAGGGACCCGAGCGGCGAGGCCACCGGGCTCCTGATCGACATGGCGCAGGACCTCGTCCGTCCGCTCGTTCCTCCGCCGTCCGAGGAGCGCTTCGACGAGGCGGTGCGGGCGGTCGTCGCCGAGTGCCTCGCCAAGGGGCTCACGGGAGCCCATGAGCCCGGAGTCGACCTGGGCGCGGTGGCGTCGTACACGCGGCTCATCGGCCGCGGCCACTTCCCCTTTCGCGTGTTCGCGGCACTCAGCGGCAAGAAGGCCTGGGGGGAATATCGCGAGCGCGGGGCGGTGGAGACGGTGGGAGACGGACGACTCACCGTGGGCGCCATCAAGCTCTGGCTCGACGGAGCGCTCGGCTCGCGCGGGGCTGCTCTCCACGCTCCGTACTGTGACGATCCCGGGAACACGGGTCTGGTCCTCGTGCCGCCCGAGGAGGTGGAGCGCCTTACCCGCGAGGCGGCGAGCCGCGGCTTTCACGTGTGGGTGCACGCCATCGGCGATCGCGCCAACACCCTCGTGCTCGACGTCTTCGAGAAGGTGCGGGCGACGGGAGGTCCTTCGCTCCGCCTGCGGGTCGAGCACGCGCAGATCCTCGCTCCCGCCGACATCCCACGCTTCGCGCGCCTTGGCGTGATCCCGAGCATGCAGCCCACGCACTGCACCTCCGACATGCGCTGGGCGGGCGAGCGCCTGGGCCCCGAGCGCCTCGATGGAGCCTATGCGTGGCGATCGGTGCTGGACTCGGGCGCCTACATCGCGGGCGGCTCCGACTTTCCCGTGGAGGACGCCAATCCGTTCCACGGCCTTCACGCGGCGGTGACGCGCCGCCCGCGCGAGGGCGACGATCCGCGCTGGCAGCCCGCCCAGCGCATGACACGCGACGAAGCGGTGCGATCGTTCACCATCTGGAACGCGCGCTCCATCGGCCGGGCGAGCGAGCTGGGCTCGCTCGAGCCGGGCAAGCGCGCCGACCTGATCGCGCTCTCCGAGGACGTGTTCACCTGTGCGGAGCAGGCCATCGCCGGCATCGCGCCGGTCCTCACCATGGTGGGAGGCGAGATCGTGGCCGGCGACCCGGCGGCCGGCCTCCCCGTCAGATAGGAGAGCGAATGGAATTCGGGCTGTTCTTCCTCATGCAGCGCGACGAAGCGTGGACCGAGCCGGACGTGTATGACTCCGGCCTCGAGCAGATGCTGGCCGCCGAGGCCCTTGGCTACTCGTCGGTGTGGATCGCCGAGCACCACTTCAACGACTACGGTCTGTGTCCGTCGCCGCCCGTGCTCGCGGCCTTCGTGGCCGCCCGCACGACCACCCTGCGACTGGGCATGGGCGTGAGCCTGCTCCCCCTGCATCACCCGGTGGATCTGGCCGAGCAGCTCGCCGTGCTCGACGTGGTCAGCGGGGGACGGCTCGACGTTGGTATCGGCCGCGGGGGCACCCTGCAGGATTACCAGACCTTCCAGTCCGATCGCGGCGACAGCCGGGCGCGGGTGGAGGAAGGCATCGAGCTCATCCGGCGGTCATGGGGGGGCGCGCCCTTCGATTTTCAGGGACGCTTCCATTCCGCGGAGCGTCTCCACGTGCGCCCACGGCCGGCCCAGCGTCCGCATCCGCCGCTGTTCATCGCCGCCAACAGCGAGGACAGCGTGCTCTCCGCCGCCCGCCTCGGCCTGCCCACCCTGTCGTCCTTCTTCGTGCCCGTGGCGGAGCTCCAGAAGCGCCACCAGGTCTATCGTGACGCTGCCCTCGCCGCCGGCCTGGGCCTGTCCGAGATCGAGGAGCTGGAGCGGCGATCCTGGGGCATGCGGGTGGTCCACGTCGCGCCGGATCGCGCCGAGGC
>DATILR010000412.1:0-7632 GCA_035476275.1 Binatus sp. (SeqCode)
AGGGAACCTGGAACCTGGAGCGCGACGATCGCGCGCGCGCCGTGGCGGCGCTGCGTGCGGGACTCGACCGGGGTATGACTCACATCGACACGGCGGAGATGTACGGCTCCGGCGTCGTCGAAGAGCTGGTCGCCGAGGCGATCGCCGGCCGGCGGGACGAGGTGTTCCTCGTCTCCAAGGTGCTGCCGTCGCACGGCTCGTTCGAGAAGGTGCTCCGCGCCTGCGAGGCGAGCCTCCGCCGCCTGCGGACCGACCGACTCGATCTCTATCTCCTGCACTGGCCCGGCACGCACCCGCTCGAGCGGACGATCGCGGCCTTCGAGCGGCTGGTGGGCGAGGGGAAGATCCGCTTCTACGGGATGAGCAACTTCGATGCGGAGGAGATGGCGCGGGCGGTGGCGATCGCCGGGGAGCGGCGGGTCGCCTGCAATCAGGTCCTCTACCACCTGCAGGAGCGGTCGATCGAGCACGCGGTCGTGCCCTGGTGCAGAGCCCACGACATCGCGGTGGTCGGCTACAGCCCCTTCGGCTCGGGACGCTTTCCCGGGGCGCGAAGCGCAGGAAGCCGGGTCCTCGCGCAGATCGCGCAGGCCCACGGGGCGACATCGCGGCAGGTGGCGCTGGCCTTCCTCGTCAGGAAGGCAGGCCTGTTCGCGATCCCGAAGGCGTCGCATCCCGCGCACGTGGAGGACAATGCGGCTGCCGGGACGCTCGAGCTCACGCGTGGGGACCTCACCCGACTCGAGGCCGCCTTCCCGCCCGGCCGTGCACGGCCGGGCGTGCCGATGCTCTGACGTTCAGGACGCGGGCGCCGTCGCCTGCTCGCCGTCGATCACGATCCGTACGGCCACGGGGGACGGGGACGGGGTCAGCCGGAGGCGGAAGCGGCGACCCAGCTCGACGAGGAGCCGGTCGACCTCGGGGTGCTCCGCTCCCGGGCCCTTGCACATGGTCGGGAAGTAGATGACGAGGCCCGCCGGCGGCGTGGGGCCGCCGGGATGCACGCCGTCGAGGAAGCTCCCGAAATCTCCCAGCGGGTGGATGGGGAGGCAGCAGTAGCGGCACGAGCGCGAGCCGAAGACGAACACGGAGTGGACGAAGCGCTCGTGGCCGAGGCGCAAGTAGAGGCGCTCGAGGACGCCCGAGGGATTGGTGAAGTTCTCCGGATAGCAGTCGAGATTATAGAGGAGGAGGACGCGGCGACCTTTCTCCACCTCGCGTCGGAGCGCGTGGGCCCAGTCGACGTGTGAGAAGGTCACGGAGCCGACGCCCTCCCGTGAGTACGTGTACGGCATCGTGAAGCTCGTCCCCATGGCGAACGGGATGGGGACGAACCCGATCAGCTCCGATCCCTGCCAGACGTTTCCCAGCAAGAGCAGGGCGGCGAGGAGCCGCCGCGGGAGGGCGGACGCCTCGCGATACATCCAGGCGATCGCGACCAGGCAGTAGCCCTCGACCATGATGAAGCGGCGGGGCCGGAGTTGGTCGGCCTGGAAGGTCGCGAGCAGTACGACGAGACCGAGCTGCACGAGAAGGAGCGCGACGAGGAACCTCCGGTCCCGCCGGAAGAAAAGGAAGCTGGCCACGCCGACCGCGAGGAGAACGGGCAGGTCGAGCTCGAGCGTTGCGATCGCCTTGGCCGCCGCGACGACGCCGGCCAGCACAGCGCCCAGCCCGGGATGGAACGCCGGCCAGGGACTGGACCGCTGGTAGACGAAGGCGTTGATGTTCGCGGTCGGATGGACGAAGAGCACCTCGCCGAGCTGCACCAGGGCGGCGACCAGCCACGCGATGCGCGTGGGTCGCGGAACGTCGCGCAGGAGCACCGCACCGGCGAGGAACACGACGGCCACCGTCCTGCCGAGCTCGTAGACGTGCCACGACAGCTCGTCGACGAGCAGCGCCGAGAGGAGCGTGAGAAGCGGCCGACGGCGCAGCGAGGGACTGGTCGTGATCCAGAGGGCGAGCGCATGGGGCAGGAATGCGCTCGCCCACGGGTAGCCCTCGACCGCATGCGAGAGGAGCATCGGGGACGCGCCCCAGCCGAGGAGGAGGATGCCGGCCGCGCGGAACGGAAGACCGGCCCCCTCGAGGATGGTCCACAACGTGCCGCAGAAGGTGACGAAGACCAGGACGTGGACCCAGTACTCCCATGGCCAGAGACGCCCGAGGTAACCGGGGATCAGCGAGTACGGGGCGCTATAGACGGAGAAGGGAAGCCAGAAGTGACGGTTCTGGTAGAAGACCTCGCGGATCGCGCTCCACGCCGGCCGCGTCGAGGCGAGGAGATGGCCCTGCGTGGGCGCCACCAGGGACCAACCGGAGACGTACGGCCCCCGTTCGAGCACCCGCACGCTTACGGAGACCGCTACCGATATCAGGCCGGCGCAGAGGAGGCAGGCGGCTTCGGGATCCCGGCGCGCGGGGCGTGGTCCGGCGTCGATCGGTTCCGCGGGGGGGCCTGCCACGCGCCCGCCGGCTCCGGATCTGTCTGACTCAGGGCCCGCTCGGGCCGTACGGGATGAATCGTTCCCTGCCGAGGGCGTCAAGCCGCTGCTCGAGGGTGGTGATGCGCTGCGACAGATTGGCCAGATCGGCGCGTGAGGCGGTGTTCAGGCGCTTCGCCATCCTGGCGAAGAGCCGACTCGCCTGCTCCTCGATCGTCGCCAGGATCTGACGGCGCTGCGCCTCGAGATCCCGGAGCGCGCGCTCGGCGCGCGCGAGCGGTTGCCGTGGCAGCAAGCCCGCTCCGTCGTCCCACAGATTGCTCACCCAGCGCTCTCCGGCCGATTGCAGCCGGCCGACGGAAGCCCAGACCTCCTTCAGGGAGAGACCGGGTGGTGAATCGCTCATGCAGACCTCCTCCTGCCCAAACCGGGGCGGGCGCATTCTTGTCATTTGTGGCGGGTGGTTCAAGCAACCCAGGGGTGGTTCATATGCGCCGGCGCTGGTTCATATCACCTAGTACCCTCGGTCCGGGCGACCGCGGATGGTCGAGAAATCAATGGTCCGGAGCGCGGGCTCGATCGGTGCAGAAATTGCTCATCCGAAAGACGGGATTCGGAGAGGACGGGAGAGGGGAGGCGTGGGGAGCTCCGAGAGCCCGCGAATGCAAGACGCCGCCGCAACCAACATCCGGCCCGAGCTCGGAATGGCAGAGCGGATCGACCGCCAGCTGGCGCTCCGGACCGCCGTGCTGATCGACGCGATCCGCTGCGTGATCGAGCCTCACCGCAATCGCTCGCTCGAGCGGGATTCCTCGCTGCGCTGGATTCGGAGTCGTGACGAGAAGGCCCCGTTCTCCTTCACGAACGTCTGCGAATCGCTCGGCTTCAACCCACCCCGGGTGCGGCAGGTGCTCCTCTCCTGGGCGGTGGGGAACCGTGCGCCGGAGCTGGCCATCCGCCGCCGGAGCGTGGCCCGCCCGGGTCCACGGCCCAGCGAGGGGGCGATCGGCATCCAGGTACTAGGTGAGGGACGGGAGTCATGATCCTCGACGACGAGACGTTCGGCGAGCTGGTGGGACATCTGGGGCGCGTCTCCGAGGCCATCCTCAAGACGGCCCGTCACGTGGCGGCGCTTTCCAATGACGCCTCGTCCGAGGAGGACTGGGCAGGAACCTTCGACAAGCTCATGGCGGTCGTTCTGGAGATGATCGTCATCGATCGGATCGTCGGGGCGCTGCTCGCCGCGAATTGCGAAGAGAACGATTCCCGGCGACCCCCGGCAGAAAAGAAGCCGGCACTGCTGCCCTCCTGAGGGCTATTCGCTCTAGATCGCGCACGGGGGCGGGGTCCCTCCCCCACCCACCTTCGTTCCCCCGCCCCCCGCTCCTCCGCCCCGTCCCCGTGCGCCGGAACGAATCGCCGCGGGCCTACCGGCCGGGGGGTGTCATCGCGTACTTCCGCATGCGGTAGCGGAGCAGCTCGCGACTCACCCCGAGGCGCTTGGCGGCACGCGAGATGTTCCAGGCGTTGCTCTCCAGCGCCTGCTGGAGGAGCTGTCGCTCCATCGCCGCCAGCGTCTCTGGTGCGGGAGCGGGTGTCGCCGCGGGCGGGGCCGCCGGCGCCCCGGCGCTCTCGACGCGGGATTCCAATCCGAGCTGCCACGCCTCGAGGCGATCGCCTTCCACTAGCAGCATGGCCCGCTCGATCACGTGCGCCAGCTCCCGGATGTTCCCGATCCAGGGAGAGGCCGCCAGCGCGGCGAGGGCTTCCGAGGACAGTTGCTTGGGCGGCCGGTCGTACTTCCGCGCGCAGATGCCGATGAAGTGCGCGGTGAGCAGCGCGACGTCCTCGCCGCGCTCTCGCAGGGGCGGCAGGGTGAGTGTGAGGACGTTCAGCCGGTAGAGGAGATCGAGGCGAAAGCGTCCCTCGGAGCCGAGCCGGGTGAGATCGCGGTTGGTCGCGGCGATGATGCGCACGTCGACCCGGCAGTCGGCCAGTCCGCCCACCCGGCGGACCTTCTTCTCCTCGATCGCGCGCAGGAGCTTCCCCTGGACCTCGAGATCGAGCTCGCCGATCTCGTCGAGGAAGATCGTCCCTCCCGTGGCCACCTCGAAGAGGCCACGCTTGGTGCTCCGGGCGTCGGTGAAGGCCCCGCGCTCGTAGCCGAAGAGCTCGGCCTCGATCAGGTTGCGGGGCAACGCCGTGCAGTCGAGCGCGATGAACGCCTCGCCCGCGAGGGTGCTCCGGGCATGGAGGATGCGGGCCACCAGATCCTTCCCGGTGCCGGTCTCGCCGAGCAGGAGCACGGTCGGGTGATCGGTCGCGGCGAGGCCCTCGAAGCGCGCGACGCGTTCGATGAATTCGTACACCGGCCGCATCGCGGGGCTCTCGCCGATCAGCGCGAGGCCGTCGGGACCGCCGACCTCGCGACGCTGGAGGAATTCGAGGCGCTCGCGTGTCCGCATCTCGCCGAGCGCCCGATTGATCACCAGCTCGAGCTGCTCCAGGTCCATGGGCTTCTGCACGTAGTCGATCGCGCCCGCCTTCATGGCCCGCACCGCGGTCTCGACCGATCCGAAGCCGGTCATCACGATGACGGGCAGGGTCGGCTCGAGCTCCCGCATCTCCCGCAGCGTCTCGAGGCCGTCGACCTCGCCGAGTCGCATGTCGAGGAGGACGAGCTGCGGCCGCCCGGCTCGCACGGCCGCGAGCCCCGCGGGCGCCGAGGTGACGACCTCGCACGTGTGGCCACGCCGGTCGAAGAAACGGCCGAGGGCGCGTGCGTGAATCTCCTCGTCGTCGATGATGAGGATGTTCGCCACGCGGCTAGGCTCCGACGCCGGCGGTGGCGGGCGCCGGCAGACCGATCTCGACCACGGTGCCTTCGCCCTCCTCGCTGGTGACGGTGATGGTGCCGTGGTGAGCGGTGACGATCTTCTGGGCGAGCGCCAGGCCCAGACCGGTGCCCGACTTCTTAGTGGTGGAGAAGAGCGTGAAGAGCGTCTTCAGCCGCTCGCGCGGGATTCCCCGACCCGCGTCCTGCACCCGGACACAGGCCCTGGAGCTGCCGTTGGGCCCGGGGTGCAGCGCGGAGGCGATGCGGATCGTGCTGCCCGTGGGGGAGGCGTCGATGGCATTGGAGAGCACGGCGCTCACCACCTGCTCGATCTTGTTGCGGTCGAGGGCGACGTAGCCCAGGGCGGGGTCGAGCGTGAGGTTGAGCACCAGGCCCTGGCGGGCGAGCAGCGGTCGCGCGAGGGCGGCACACCGCTCGATCAGCGCGTTGACGTCCTCGAGCGTCCGCTCGAGGGTGACCGGGCTCGAGAAGCGGAGCAGGTCGCCGAGCCAGCTCTCCAGGCGATCGGCGGCCGTCACGATGTCCTCGAAGCTGGCCCGGCGCGGGTCGCTCGCCGGGACGTCGAGCAGCTCGGTCTGCGCGGTGACGCGGATGCTGGCCAGCGGGTTCCGGATGTTGTGGGCGACGTAGGCGGACATCTCCCCCACCGCCGCGAAGCGCTCGGCGGCCAGCAGCCGGCGCTGGTTCTCGGCGAGGGAGCCGGCCATGGTATTGATCGAGGCGGCGAGCGTGCCGAACTCGTCCCGGCTGGTCACCGGGATGCGATGGCCCAGGTCGCCCGTGCTGATCACGCGGGTCGCGCGGCCGAGGGCCTGGATGGGGCGCACGAGCCAGACGCGGATGGCCATGAAGTACGCCATCATCCCGCCCAGGACGAGCGCGACGGTCCCCACGATGAGCACGGTCGAGAAGTGGGTCACGAACTCGGCTCGCTTGCGCAGCGCGTCCACCCGGCCCTGGTAATAGCCCTTCAACCCGGTCGCGGCATCGCGCACCGCGCCAGACTTCGAGGGTCCGGCGAAGGCATGCCCCACCGCGTCGACCAGGGCCCGCTCCTCGGCATTCTGGGTGGCCGCCTGGAGGTTCTGAAATGCGAGGGCGGCCTCCGGGCGAGCGCTCAGGGCCACGGACTCGGTGCCGGCCGCGCTCCCCTCGAGCACGTGCTCCAGCCGCACGTTCTGGTCGTGGATGAGCGCCAGTTCGTCGGTGAGGTACTGCCAGATCTGCACCGCCCAGAACGTCCCGACCACGGTGAGGAAGCTCACCTGCAGCGCGCCGAAGAACATCGAGGCGAGCTTGGAGCGGAGCGTCACGCCGTCACCCGATCCACTCTCCGATACGGGGGCGACGGGCGGCGCGAAGCGGAGGAAGGCGATGCCATGGAGCAGCGGCAGCAGGAGCAGCGGTCCGACCAGGAGCGCGGGGGAGATCGGACGTTGCAGGAGGGGATAGGCAACCAGGATCGCGATCGCGATGCCGCCCGAGCCGAGCACCGCGGCGAGCGAGAGGAGGATCGGCTCGCGGGGCCGCATGCCGTCGATCAGCCCGAGCACCAGGCCCCCGACGTAGA
Source organism: Binatus sp. (SeqCode) (assembly GCA_035476275.1). Taxonomy (GTDB): domain Bacteria; phylum Desulfobacterota; class Binatia; order DP-6; family DP-6; genus DP-23. The sequence continues at coordinate 6,875 of DATILR010000412.1, forward strand.
GAAAAGCGGCGTTCGCCGTGAGGAGATAGACCGTGTAGAGCAGGGGAAGAAAGAGCGACGGATCGGGCATGGAGGAGAGCAGCCCGACGCCGAGCAGAAAGAACGGCGCGTACAGCGCGAGATAGGCGAGTGGCCGCCGCGCGAGCAGGGTCCAGCGCTGCGGGTAGGTGAGCGCCATCTGCAGGGACGCCGGCGGGATGGCGCAGAGGCTGAGGAAGAACACCGGCGTGAAACGGTACGGCGAGTACGCCTCCGAGCCCGTGAGTAGCATCAGACCGAAGGCGAGACAGACCGCGAAGAACGCGCGTGCCTCTGGCGCTTCTGGACGGCGGACGACGACGGCGGCACTCATGAGGATGATCAGCAGTCCGACCCCGAGTAGCGGTACGAAGAGCGAGAGGAAGTCCCGGGTGTCGAACAGGCGGACCTTCTGCTGAAACCCGAAGAACTCGGTCCCGTTGCGAAGCGTGTACGTGACCTCCTTGCCCGCGGCGATGGTGCTCACGTAGGCCAGAACGTCGCGGCCGCCGAGAACCGGATGTCCATCGACCGTCAGGACACGGGCGAACGGCACGCTCCGGTTGCGGCTGTCGGTCCATTGCTGGCGGCCGAGCGACACGACGATGCCGTTCTCGGCGACGAGGAAGCCGGGAAACGGCTTGCCGATCCAGGCAAGAGTGTCCGCGAGGCAGACGGCGAAGATCACCAGTACCGGCACCAGCGTGAGCCCCAGCCACAGGCGCGCTGACCTCATGGCT
>DATILR010000413.1:0-7875 GCA_035476275.1 Binatus sp. (SeqCode)
CTCCGGCGTCCTCTTCGAGAATTTCCCGGCGCCGAGCGACGCGGCGTTCCACGCCATCAACCCGCCCCTGGGACGCATCGCGCTCCTCTTCCCGCAACGCGCGGGCCGGGTGCGGGCGTACGTCGGCTGGCACAAGGACACACGTGACGGGCGGCTCCAAGGAGCGGCTGGGATCGGAGCGTTCATCGAAGAGGCGGTGGGCATCGGGGTGCCGGCCGAGTTCTTCGCCGAGGCGCGCGCCGCCGGCCCGCTCGCCACCTTCGACGGCGCCGAGACCTGGGTGAACCACCCCTACCGCGACGGCATCGCCTTGATCGGCGACGCCGCGTCGACGAGCGACCCCACCTGGGGCCAGGGCATGTCGCTCACGCTCCGCGACGCGCGCGTCCTGCGCGACGCACTTCTCGCCAGCGACGTCTGGGACACCGGCGGCCGCGCCTACGCCGCCGAGCACGACCGGTACTTCGCCACCGTCCACCGCGCCGACTCGTGGTTCACCGACATCTTCATGGATGTCGGCCCCGCCGCCGACGCGAGACGCGAGCGCGCGTTGCCGCTGATCTTGCAGGACCCCACGCGCATCTGCGACGTCCCCCACAGCGGCCCCGAGTCACCCTGCGACGAGACCGCACGCCGCCGCTTCTATGGTGAGGACTGAGCGGACCCGTTCGCGGGAGCGGGAGCGCCGGAGCGGCGACCCGCAGGCCAAGCGGCGTTTTGCGCGGTCTGTCGCGCAAAGCGCCGTTTGGCCGAGGACAGGAGCCGACCCGGCGCCCCCGCGCCCGCGAACGCGCGCCGAGCAAAAGACCTAGTCGTCCGGAAGCGCCCCCGGGCAGTCGGCGACGATCGTCGTCCCCTCTATGCGCAGCGGGATGCGGTGGAGCGTCCGGCCGCACGGGGGCCCGGCGACGCACTCGCCCGTCTCGGGGACGTAGTACGCACCGTGCGTGGCGCACTGCACGAAGCGGCCGTCCTCGGTGAAGAACTGGTTCTCCACCCAGTCGAGGCTCATGGGGACGTGCCGGCAGCGATTCACGTAGGCGTGGTGCTCGCCGGCGTAGTTGAGGAGAAAGCCCTCGAGCTCCCGGCCGTCGCAGGTGATCAGGAACTTCTTCGTCTCGCCGGGCCGGAGCTCGCCCAGGCTCGCGATCACCAGGCTCACCCCGGAACCACCCTCGACAGGACCTCCCGCTCGTAGATCTTCGGCAGCTCGCGCGGCAACGCCGCGGTGTCGTCGATCACCATGTAGCGCCGAGTATCGCACATCTCCCGCAGGTAGTCGTGGCCGGCGCGGTCGACGGTCACGCAGAAGGGCGTGATGCCCGCCGCCTCCGCCTCGCGCAGCGCGGCGGCCGTGTCGCGGATGCCGTAAGCGTGGCTGCGGCGGTCGTCGCCATAGTCGAGATCCTGCGGGAAACCGTCGGAGAGCAGGAGCAGATGGCGGGAGCGTGCGGCAACGTTCCGCAGCTTGGTGGTCGCGTGGCGGAGCGCGGTTCCCATGCGGGTGCTGCCCTTGGGCGAGATGCCGCCGATCCGCGCCTTGACCGGGCGCGCGAGCGACTCGGTGAACCCCTTCACGTGGTAGAAGTCGACCTTCGCACGTCCCTCGCCCGAGAAGCCGTAGATGGCGTACGCGTCTCCCAGCTCCTCGAGCGCCACCGCCATCACCACCAGGGCTTCGCGGACCACGTCGATGGTGCGCCGGGCGCCCTCCGCAGCCGACGCCCCGCCGAGCGGCTCGTCGGTCGAGGCGCTCATGTCGAGGAGGAAGAGCGTCGCGACGTCGCGCTCGGCACGCACCCGCGAGCGGTAGAGCCGCGTCGACGGCGGGCGGCGCGCGCGGCGGTCGGTGCGGGCGTCGATGACCGCATTCAGGTCGAAGTCCTCGCCGTCCTCGAGGCCGCTCAGGGGACGATACATGGCGGGCCGGATGCGCTGGAACTGGCGGCGCACCTCGGGGATCAGGCGTACGTTGTCCGCCACCGTGCGCGTGAAGAACTCACCGCCATCTCCCGTCAGCTCGCGCTCGTAGAGCCGACACCAGCGGCTCCGGTAGTCGCCGATCAGCTCGTCCCACTCGTCGTAGAAGTAGCAGGGATCGGCGTCCTCGCCGCGACCGACCGAGCGGGGTCGGCGCCCCGCGAGGGCGGAGTCGGCCGCGCGGTCACGACGCTGGTCGCGGAGGGCGGACGGCAGCTTGCCCCTGAGCTGCGTGACGAAGAGACCGCTCCTGCCACTGTCGTCGCCGGTCGCCTGGCTCGGCCGGAGGCCTGCCTCCAGAAGGCGCGCGAGCTCCTCGGCCCCGAGCGGCACCGCCATTCCCGGCAGCTCGTCGGCCGGCGCCGCGAGATCGACGGCGATGTCGTCGTCGCCCGCGCCTTCGCCCGGGAAGGACGTGATCGCGGGGGCTTCACCCGTCAACGGCAAGCCGAAGTCGTCCGGAATCAAGGGAAGATCCGCCAGGGAGAACGGCATGGGCTCCAGGTCGGCCGAGCGGGGGCGGCCGACCAGGGCGAGGGTCGCCGCGAGCCGCTGCGCGATCGCCATCGCCTGCTCGACGCTCGCCGACGGCTCCGCGAGTGGCCCGAGCGCGGTCACCACCGCCGACACCACCGCGGGAGAGAGCCAGGCAGGACGATTTCCGGTGCCGCCGACGGCGATCGCGAGCAACGTGTCCAGCACCAGCGTGAGGCCGGGTGACGATTCGCCCGCCGCCCGCTCGAGGACGCACGTCGCGCCCCAGCGGAGGTCCTCGGCCAGCCCCGGGTAGTGGGCGGCCAATCGATGGTGGATGCGCGCACCCTCGGCGAGGAGGAAGAGCTCCTCGAGGAGCGCCGGCTGCTCGGGACGCTGGAGGAAGGCAGCGAGCGCGGCGCCCGATACGTCGTCCTCCGCCGGCGGCACGAACGCGTAGGTCCCGAACTCGCGACGCCCCGCGAGGACGGCGGCGAGCACGCGGAAGAGCCGGTAATTCTCCTCGTGCGTGGGTCGCCAGTCGATCCGCTCGGGGAGCGCGATCTCGTTCTCCGCCGGGCACTCCTCGAGCACAGGGCGGAGCGACACGCCCGGCTGCACCCGCACGCCTGCCGGCCGTCCGCTCAGCATCTGGACGAAGCGCCGCCACACCGCCTCCGTGTCCTCGAGCGTCGCCGCCGTCGATCCGGCGCCCAGGACGGCAACGCTGGTGCGGGACTCGAGGGCGAAGAACGCGCGGCCGGCGGCCGGGTTTCCCTCGGCGATGGCGAGTCCCGCCCGGAACCAGCGCTCGATCCCCCCGGGGTCCGCCTCCTCGTAGAGACGCGGCAGGCTCCGGAGCGCCGCGAGCCCCGCCGCGGATGACCGCTCGACGACCTCGCACACCTGGCCGAGCGCGCGGACACGGACGGCCGCCGGGACCGTCTCCACGATGGCGCCGAGGACCGGTGCGACGGCCGCCACCTCCGGCCCGCTCGTCGCATCGAACCGGCCGAGAGCCGCGAGCAGTGCTGCCCGGGACGTCGGGTCGAGCGGCGCGACGGCCGGCGGCAAGCTCCGATAGCAGGTGGCGGCCGCTTCCGGCGACCGGGCGCCGAAGCGGAGAACGAGCTCGAGAAGCGCGGCGCGCTCGGCATCAGTCCACGCTCCCACCCCGGGCGGCAGGCCCGTGAGGGAGGCCGAATCCTTCACGACCGGCGCGAGCGCCAACCGCGTCTCTGCCCAGAGACGGTAGTGCTCGGGCGCGAGCGCGACCACCACCGCCGGCTCTGCATTGAAGAAGACGTGGGCGACCGCGCCGCCGCGCCAACCGGGTGTGTCGTGGAGCGCGCGACCCACGGCGAGCCAGGCACGGAGACGCGGGAGGGCGTCCGGACGGACGAGGACGGCCGACGTCCGCTCGAGGAAGGTCGCCGCCAGGCGAGGTGAGCGAGCGGCGAGCTCGCGGGCCAGGTCGCACCAGGCGGCCGCGGTGGAGACGCCCCCCGGTCCGAAGGCCACCGGCGCGACCGCGAAGTAGGCGAGCGCCCCTTCCACGCCGCGCGCGGTTCCCGTCGCAACCTCGTGCCCGATCGCGACCCAGCGGCGGAAGCCCGCAGCTCCGAACGCCTGCCAGGCCGCCGCGGCGTGCAGATAGCAGCGCTGCGCCAGGACCGACGAGGTCGCAGCCAGCGGGTCCGTCGCCGCCACGATCTCGGCGTGCACCTCGGGGCCGAGCGCCTGCGCGCGACGGTGCGCCGCGGCCCCGCCCTCGCTCGCCACCAGGTGCGTCAGCCAGACGGGCGACACGCTAGGGGTCTGTCCGATCGGACAGCCTCCTAGGCGAAGACCGCGCGCGCCAGCTCGGCGATGGCTCTCTGACTCTCGTGGTCGTCGGTCAGGGACTTGCTCACCGCGACCTCGCAGGCGCGCGGGGGCGAGATGCCGCTGCGCATGAGCTGGCCGGCGTAGACCAGGAGGCGCGTGCTCACGCCCTCCTCGAGGCCGCTCGCGCGCAGGTGGCGAACCTTCTCGCCGAAGCGGGCGAGCGAGAGGCCGACCTCCATCGCCACCCCGCTCTCGTGCGTGATCACCTGCGCCTCGAGCTCGCGGGGGGCGTAGTCGAACTCGATGGTGACGAAGCGCTGGCGGGTGGAGTGCTTCAGATCCTTGAGCGCGCTCTGGTAGCCCGGGTTGTACGAGATGACGAGGAGGAAGTCGGGATGCGCCTCGAGCAGCTCGCCCTTCTTGTCGATGGGCAGCAGGCGCCGGTGGTCAGTGAGCGGATGGATGAGGACGATCGTGTCCTTCCGCGCCTCGACGATCTCGTCGAGGTAGCAGATCGTCCCTGCCCGGACCGCGTGGGTGAGCGGCCCGTCGACCCAGATCGTCTCGTCGCCCTTGATGAGGTAGCGGCCGACGAGATCGCTGCCCGTCAGGTCCTCGTGACAGGCGACCGTGATGAGATTGCCGGGAATGCCGTTCGTCGCCTCGCCGCCCAGCCGGTATGCCATGTGCTCGACGAAGCGGGTCTTGCCGCAGCCCGTCGGCCCCTTCAGCAGCACCGGCAGGCGCGAGGTGTAGGCGGCCGTGAACACGGCCACCTCGTCGCGGATCGGGAGATAGTAAGGTTCCACGCCTCTACTACAATACCTGGCGCACGGCTCGTACAAGAGCCGCGACATCGGTGCATTCGAGGACGGCGTCGCAGGCCGGGGCGTAGAGGTGGAGCACGCTGTCTCCGGTATTCCATCGTGCCCGCGGCTCGGGGACGAGCCAGACGAGGCGGGCGACCCGGTCCCGGATGGCGCGCAGGCGCTGGGCGCGCGGCGGCAGCCGGTTGTTCCGGGCGTCGCCGAGGACGAGGAGGAGGGTCGTCCGGCTGAGCAGCGTCCGCTCCGCGAAGAGCTCCTCCAGGACGCGACCGAAGTCCGAGCGGGCGTGGAGGTCGAGCGGTCCACCCGGGGCGACGTGCCCCCGCTCGATCGACACGGGGCAGAGATGGTCGACGTAGGCAAAGAGCTGCACGCGTCGGAAGTAGCCGGCGGCGGGCGCGAGCAGGCCGAGGAGCAGCTCGCTCGCCGCCGCGACGGATCCGGACAGGTCGCAGAGGGCGACCAGGTCAGGGCGGCCGGGGCGTCGGCTGCGGAAGCGCGGCTGGAGCGGAATGCCGCCCGTCGAGGTCGCGGCACGGAGCGTGCGGCGCACGTCGAACCGGCCGCGGCGCGCAGAGCGCTCGCGTCGCGCGAGCCGGCCACGGAGGCGCGCTCCAAGCTCGCGCACGAGGTCACGCGCCTCCTCGACGTCACGCGAGGTGAACTCCCGGAAGGGCAACGCGAGGAGCTCGCGGATGCGCGCCATCCGGGCGCTCCGCTCGGACGGACGCGTCCGCTCCTTCGCGGCCCGCTCGGCGCCCCGGCCGGTCGGCTGGCCCGGACGCGGCGCCGGTCGCCCACGCGTCGGGTGGGGTTCCGGTTGCGGGCTGGCCCGCCCTCCCCCTCCCTCGCCCACGCCACGCCCCGCGCCCGTCGGCACCGCGCCCCCGCCGGTGCCCTTCACCCGACGCTTTCGCCGCCCTTCCTCGACGCCCCCGGCACCGATGGCCGGAAACAGCTCGTCGAAGAGCGGGTCGAAGGTCGGACGGTCGCCCTCGTCCTTCACGAGGCACGCCGCCAGCGCCTCGCGCAGGACCTCACGCTCCACGCCGGCAGCCGCGACGGCGCGCATGGCGTCGAGCCCTTCGGCCACCGAGACCTCGACACCCCGGCCCCGGAGCGCCTGCACGAAGGCGTGGATGCGCTCGCGCATCCAGCGATGTTAGCCGCTCAGATGGTGACGAGCGACAGGAGGCGCGTCATCCAGGGGATGAACGAGAAGAACGTGTACACGGCCGCGAGCACAACCATCGACTCGCACACAAGCGGGCGGGCGTCGAGCCGGCGCAGCAAGAGGAGAAAGCCGCAGGCCTTCGCCTTGAAGAGGAGCAGCGTCGTGCCGAGCCCGAGGTAGGGCATGAGGTTCAGGAGGAGCGGATTGCCCTCCGACCAGTGGAGGCGGACCCCCTCGTAGGTCGCGATCCCGTCGAACATCTGCAGGCAGATGTTCAGCAGGAAGAGCTGGTAGAGACGCTGGCTCACCGAGGAAAAACGGTTTGCAAGGGAGGTGCCAGCGCCACCGGGCGTCCCGCCGAGCCGCCCGTGCCATGGGTGCGTCAACCGCGACTCATGCCGGCACACCCACCCGCCCACCTGACCCAGCGAGCAGCGCCCCGAGCTTGCTCTCTGCCTTGCGCACGTCTTCCTCGTGCTTCAGCACGAGCGACAGCGTCTGACGCACCATCGCGGGGTCGAGCTCGCGCACCCCGAGAGCACAAAGGCCGCGCGCCCAGTCGAGGGTCTCCGCGATGGAGGGTGCCTTGCGGAGCTCGAGCTTGCGCAGGCCGGCGACGAATCGCGACACCTGCGTCCGGAGATTGGCGTCCAGATCGGGGACCTTGAGGGCGATGATCTCGGCCTCCTTCTCGGGCCCCGGGAAGTCGATGAAGAGGTGGAGGCACCGGCGCACGAGCGCCTCGGAGAGCTCCCGCGTGCGGTTCGAGGTGAGCACGACGACCGGGCGCTCACGGGCCCGGATCGTTCCCAGCTCGGGCACGCTCACCTGGAAGTCGCTCAGCACCTCGAGCAGGAACGCCTCGAACTCGGGATCCGCCTTGTCGACCTCGTCGATCAGGAGCACCAGCTTGCGGGGATCCACGATGGCGCGCAGCAAGGGTCGCTCGAGCAGGAAGTCGCGCGAGAAGATGTGGCTCGACACCTCCTCCCAGGTGCGGCCCTCGACTCGATCCGCCTGAATGCGCAGGAGCTGCTTCTGGTAGTTCCACTCGAACAGGGCGCGCGCCTCGTCGAGCCCCTCGTAGCACTGGAGACGGATGACCTCCGTGTGGAGCATCTCGGCGAGGACCTTCCCGAGCTCGGTCTTCCCCGCCCCGGCGGGCCCCTCGGCGAGGAGCGGCTTCTCGAGCGTCAGGGCGAGGAACAGCGCCGTCTCCACGCGGCCCGTCGTGATGTAGCGGGCCGCCCGCAGCCCCGCGCGGACCCGTTCGAGGGTGACGTCCACCGGCGCGGGGCCTAGCCTGTCCGGCGGCGGCGGGCAAGGTCGGGGCGCGTCAGCGCGAGGGGTCCCGTGCGCGGTCGCGACCGGACCTTCCCAGCGCGGGCTCGAGGCATCTAGACGGGATGAAGCGGACGCTGGCGTATGGTCGAGAGAGCTTCGTGCAGGCTGGTGAAGATGCATCGCCGACCGATGACGTCGGTCAGGCGATGACGGTCGAGGTCGGCCTGCAGGTCCACCTCGACATGGACCAGCATCAGCGCAACGCCGTCGCGGGCGAGGTCCTGCTGGAGGTCCCGCACCGTCCGTGCG
>DATILR010000414.1:0-8229 GCA_035476275.1 Binatus sp. (SeqCode)
GCCTACGAGCGCGAGCGTGGCATCCCGGCGGGTCTCATCAACCGGGTGGTGGTGACGACGGGCGCCACCGGAGCCTGGTCGCGGCTCGAGCGGGGCGAGCTCACGCTGGAGGCCTTCTATCCCGCCTTCGACGCCGACTGCGCGCAGGGCGGCTGCGCCATCTCGGCGCGCGACCTCATGACCCGCGTCGCGGCGGTGACCGTGGTCCGACCCACCATGCTCGACGCGATCGCGCGCATCCGCGCGCGGGGGCTCCTGACGGCCGTCATCACCAACAACTGGATCAGCGAGGACGGCGGGACCGACGCGCTCCGCGATCGGGTCGACGTGTTCATCGAATCGTCGGTGGTGGGGGTGCGGAAGCCCGACCCGGCGATCTTCCGCCTGGCATGCGAGCGGGCGGGCATCGCCCCCGCGGAGGCGATCTTCCTCGACGACATCGGCGCGAACCTGAAAACGGCTCGGGTGCTCGGAATGACGACCATCAAGGTCGCCGACCCCGACGTCGCGCTAGCGGAGCTCGAGGGGCTACTCGGTTTTTCGCTCCGCTCGACGATCTAGCCGACTGCGCCGACGATCACTCGCGGTAGGAAATCACGGCGCGGAGGAAGCTGGGCGGGAGCGGGTGGAGCTCGCTCCGCGCGAAGCCGGCGCGCTCGAACATGCGCCGGTACACCGAGAAGGGGTACGCGTCGCCGCCCGGCGTGCTGGCGAGCATGACGAGGGCGAAGGCGGCGGGATCGGAGGGCGTGATGCGGTTCTCGTCGGGGATCATCTCGACCGTGACCGCGCGGCCGCCCGGACGAAGCGCCGCGCGGACCTTCCGCAGCACGGCGAGGCACCCCTCCTCGTCGAAGTGGTGGAGGAAGTTGGTGAGCAGCACGAGGTCGTAGTCCCGACCGTAGTCCACCGTGAAAGCGCTTCCCGGCAGCGTGCGGAAGCGGTCCGCGACGCCCGCCGCGTGCGCGTTCTCCTCGGCGACGGCGAGCACGTTCGCCCAGTCGAGGGCGGTCACCCGGGCGCGGGGGTTGCGCGCCGCCAGCGTGATACCGAAGAGGCCGTGCCCGGCCGCGATGTCGAGCACGTTCCACGCCGGGCCCGCGTCGGCGTCGAGCTGGTTGGCAAGCAGCTGCGCCGTGAGCCCGGCGAGCGGGGCCATCGCGCGCGCGAAGTCCACCCACATCGGATGCTCCGGTTCCGTCGCGCCGCCGGCCTCCACCATCGTCCCGCCCTTGCGCACCGCCCCCGCGATGTCCGCGAATGATTGCATGATGACCGGGGAAGCGAGGAAGCGGATCGCCGAGCCGACGTAGAGCGACGAGCGCGGGTCGAGCAGTGGCCCCGTGTCTGGATCGAGCGCGTAGCCTGCATCCGTCTTGCGGAGGAAGCCGAGGACGGTGAGATAGTCACACAGGATCCGGACGCCGCGGGGCGACGCGTTGCAGCGCGCGGCGAGCGCCTCCGGGGTGGCGCTCCCCTCGGCGACGGCACGAAAGAGGTCGAGCTCGATCGCGCCCCTGAGGGCCGCCGTGCGCTGGTAGGCGGTGAAGCTCTGAAAGATGGTCGACACCGGATCCATGCGAGCCTCCCCTCAGGCCGACGCGAGGACCGTCAGCTCGTCACCCTCGACGCGGCACACCTGCCATTCCCCGAGCAGCCGCGCGCCGAGCGACTGGTAGAAGAGCCGCGCCCGCTCGTTCCAGTCGAGCACCGTCCACTCGAAACGATGGCAGCCGCGCTCGACGGCCACGCGCGCCACGGCGCGCATCAGGGCCAGCCCGACGCCCTGTCCCCGCACGTCGGCGTCGACGAAGAGGTCCTCGAGCCAGAGGCTCGGCGCCGCACGGAAGGTCGAGTAAGTCTCGAGGAAGAGCGCGTAGCCCCGCACCTCCCCCGCCACCGCCGCCACCAGCACGTCGAAGCGAGGCCGCGGACCGAACGCATCCTGGACCAGACGGCGCGCGGCGTCGTCGTCCGGCGGGGGAAGGTTCTCGAAGTCGGCGAGCCCGCGCACCAGACGAACCAGCGCGGGTCCATCGGCTCGCTGGGCGGGGCGGATCTCGAACCGCGGCACGGGAACCGGACCGTATGCGGAACCGGGAGCGCCGGCTACTCCCCCCGCCAGAGGATGGGCAGCGGAGCGCGAGGCGCCAATTGAGCGGGTGACGACCTCCACGCTCGTGCGGTCCGGCAGCCCGCCCTCGGGTTGTGCCTCCGCGGTCTCCGGGGCATAAGACCTCGGTGACCCCGGTCGAAAAAGCCGACGTTCTCCTCGAGGCGCTGCCCTACATCCGCCGCTTCGCGGGGAAGCTGATGGTCATCAAGTACGGCGGTCACGCGATGGAGGACGACGAGCTGAAGGACTCCTTCGCGCAGGACGTGACGCTCCTCAAGTACGTCGGCATGAACCCCGTCATCGTCCACGGGGGCGGGCCGCAGATCGACGCCGCGCTCCTCAAGGCCGGCATCGAGCCCCGCTTCGTGCGCGGGCTGCGGGTGACCGATGCCGCGACCATGGACGTCGTCGAGATGGTGCTGGTCGGAAAGATCAACAAGGAGATCGTCACGCTGCTGAACCGCCACGGCGGCAACGCCGTCGGCCTCTCGGGCAAGGACGGGGAGCTCGTCGTCGCGCGCAAGCGCCGCACGCAGGACCTCGGCTTCGTGGGCGAGGTCGTGGGCGTCAACCCGCGCGTCGTCGATTCGCTCGCCGGCTTCATCCCGGTGATCGCCCCGGTCGCCGCCGATGCGGACGGGGTCACCTACAACATCAACGCGGACGTGGTGGCCGGCAAGGTCGCCGAGGCGCTGCACGCGGAGAAGCTCATCCTCCTGACCGACGTCGAGGGCGTGAAGAGCCGCGACGGCACGCTCATCGACACGCTGGCGGCGGATGCGGCCCACGACCTGATCCGGGACGGCACCATCTCGGAGGGGATGATTCCCAAGGTGGAGTGCTGCCTGGAGGCGATCCGGGGCGGCGTCAAGCAGACGCACGTGATCGACGGCCGCGTCCGCCACGCGGTCCTGCTCGAGGTGCTGACCAGCCGGGGCGTGGGGACCGAGATCATCCCGCGGGCGATTCGGCGTACCCGACAGCGGCTCGCGGCGTCGTGAGCGCCCACCCCGGGAGAGCGGCGCGCAACGCCGACATCGTCGCGCTGGCCGCCGCCAACGAGATCGGCGTCTACGCGCGGCAGCCGGTGGCCTTCGTGCGGGGCCGCGGCTGCGAGCTCTGGGACGCCGACGGCCGCCGTTACCTCGATTTCTTCGCCGGGCTGGCGGTGACGAATCTCGGCCACTGCCACCCCGCGATCGTGCGGGCGATCCAGGCCCAGGCGGAACGGCTGCTCCACGTTTCGAATCACTATCACACGGTGCCGGCGACCGAGCTCACCGCGTTGCTCTGTCGGCACTCGTTCGCCGAGCGGGTCTTCCTCTGCAACAGCGGCGCCGAGGCGAACGAGGGCGCGCTGAAGCTCGCGCGCCGCTGGGGAGCGGACCGCGGCGGCGGGCGCTACGACATCCTCGCGACCACGGGCTCCTTCCACGGGCGGACCTTCGCCACGCTCACCGCCACCGGACAGGAGAAGTACCAGCGCGGCTTCCAGCCGCTCCTGCCGGGCATCCGCCTCGTCCCGTACGACGACCTGGCGGCGATGGCCGCGGCCGTGCGGGACGAGACCGTCGCCATCCTGGTCGAGCCGATCCAGGGCGAGGGCGGCGTCGTCGTGCCGCGGCCCGACTACCTCCCCGGGCTACGCGAGCTCGCCGATCGCCGCAACCTCCTTCTCATCCTCGACGAGGTGCAGTGCGGGCTCGGCCGGACGGGACGGCTCTTCGCGTACGAGCACACGGGGATCACGCCGGACATCATGACCCTCGCCAAGGCGCTCGGCGGCGGGGTGCCGATCGGCGCGCTGTGCACGCGCGCCGAGATCGCCTCGGTGTTCACGCCCGGCTCGCACGGGACGACGTTCGGCGGGAATCCCCTGGCGTGTGCGGCGGCTGTCGCGGCCGTCGAAGAGCTGGCCCGCCCGGAGCTGCTGGAGCACGTCCACAAGCTGGGCACCTACTTCCGCGAGCGGCTGGAGCACCTCGCTCAACGCCACACCACCATCCGCCAGGTCCGCGGCCTGGGCCTCATGCTCGGGGCCGAGCTCGACCGTCCCGGCGGTCCCGTCGTCGAGCGCTGCCTGCGAAGTGGCCTCGTCATCAACTGCACGGCCGAGCGGGTCCTCCGCTTCCTCCCCCCGCTCGTCATCACCCGGGCGGAGCTCGACGAGGGTCTCGCCATCCTCGATCGCGCGCTGGCGGTCTAGATCGCGCGGCACGGTGTCTCGGGTGCAGGCCAAACGGGATCTTCTCCGTCTTGCCGATCTGACGCGCGCCGAGAGCGAGGCCATCTTCGAGCTCGCCGCGCAGCTCAAGGCGGAGCTGCGCGTCGGCCGGCCCCGCCCGCTCCTTCTCGGGCGCACGCTCGCCATGATCTTCGAGAAGCCGAGCCTGCGGACGCGCGTGACCTTCGAGGTCGGCATGGTGCAGCTCGGCGGCGCCGCGATCCACCTCGCGCCCGGTGACATCCGCCTTGGAGAGCGGGAATCGGCGGGCGACATCGCGCGCAACCTCGAGCGCTGGGTCGATCTCGTGATGGCGCGGACCTTCCGCCATCAGAGCGTCGTCGACCTGGCGGCCGGAGCCCGCGTCCCGGTCATCAACGGCCTCTCCGACCTCCATCATCCCTGCCAGGTGCTCTCCGACTGCTTCACGCTCCTCGAGCGGCGCGGGAAGCTCGCCGGCCTGCGCGTCGCCTTCATCGGCGACGGCAACAACGTCGTGCATTCGTGGATGGATGCGGCCAACCGCCTCGGCTTCGAGCTGGTGCTCGCCTGCCCGCCCGGCTACGAGCCGGACGGGCAGCTGCTGGCCGAGGCAGGGCCCTGCGTCCGTGTCACCAACGACCCCGCCGTCGCGGCGCGCGGCGCCGACGTCATCTACACCGACGTCTGGACCAGCATGGGGCAGGAGGCCGAGGCCAAGACGCGCCATCAGGCCTTCCAGCCCTACCAGGTGAACGAGCGCCTGGTCGGCCTGGCCGGCCCCGGGGCGCTCGTCATGCACTGCCTTCCGGCGCATCGCGGCGAGGAGATCACCGATGCGGTGATCGACGGGCCCCAGTCGGTGGTCTTCGACCAGGCCGAGAATCGCCTCCACGTGCAGAAGGCGATCATGGTCTGGCTTCTCGGCGCGGCGTGACCTTCGTTCAGCCCTTCGCCATCGACTTCCGCTACGAGACGGAGCACGTCATCGCCTTCTGCTCGGGTCACCCCGAGTTCGAGGCGATCGAGGCGTTCGTCGGCGCGCGGCGGGGCCAGGCACCTTTCATCCGCGCAATCCTCACCCGCCACGACATGAGCCAGATCGACCACATCAACGAGGAGGCCGTCGTGCGAGAGCGGCGGGCGATCGATCCGACGCGCCCGACGTACTTCGCACCGATCGACTACGAGCCGACGACCGTGGGAAGGCTGCCGCGGCGCCTGCTCCGGTTCCCCTCCTTCCAGGGGGAGCCGATCGTGGTGGACCTCGTGGCGGCCATCCCCGCCGATGCGGCGTACGGCGGCCTCACGGATCCGACGGGACATGCGCCCGACGTGTTGCCGCTGATGTGGCGATCGGCGAGCGCCCTGGCGGCACCGTCCACCAGTGTCACGGTCGGCGGTGTCCGCTACGCGGTTCCGGACTTCGTCCAGGCGGGGGAACGCGTCGGACCGAAGGCCTTCTACACCGAGGGCTTCGCGGTTGGCATCATCCGGACCCCCGCAGCCGACCTCGAACTGGTGGCGACGGCATCGGGGCGCATGGTGGTCGGCGATCGCTGGCGCTACCGGCAGGCCGGTCGCCGCGTCGACTACGCGATCACGGCACGGGAGGGCGAGCAGGTCGTGATCCGGAGGACCCCGGGCGACACCGAGACGGTACATGCGGACGTGGGTGCCGAAGGACTGCACGTCCGCCGGATCACGGTCTCTTCCGGCAGCGAGTCGGCATCCTCACTCACGCTGGACATCGCCCCCTACCTCCCCGATCCCGCGACACGGCCTCCCGGCGAAGAGCCGGTCGGGACGTTCGCCATCGGGATCGACGACCACGCGGAGCTGGTGACCGGCACGATCGAGCGGGCGAAGGTGGGGCTGGTGCTGCTTCCGGCTGAGCCCCGGTGGGCACGGAGCCGGGCGATCCACCTTCGGCCGACGCGGGACGGCGTCACGGTCCGGCTGCGCTCGTCGATCGTCGCCGCCGTTCCGAGCGGCGACGTCGCATCATGTCTTCACGGGACACGGGGGCCCCGGAACAACTGAGTCGGGCCATCGCGACCGCGCGAGGACGCTGGCGCAGCGCGGCGTCGCTTCCGGTGGCGCAAAATCCGGTGCGATGCCTTGACAATCGCTTCGCATCTTCGCTACGCCGCGCCGCATGCCAAGCTCGTTCGGTCGGCTGGTGGTCGGCGTTGCCGTCCTGGGGACCGGATCCGTGGCGCGGGCTTACTTTCTAGACTCGACCCGCAACTTCGACGTGCGACTGCGCGCCTATTCGCAGATCGCGGTGGCGACGGAATCGTCGCGCGAGTCGCCTCCCAGCTTCGGTGCAGGCGACTTCTTCTCGCATCGAAACTTCTACAACCCGGAGTTCGACGCCAAGCTGACCGACTACGTGCAGTGGACGCGCGGCGTCCAGGGGCTGTCCCTCCTCACGCCGGAGGATTTCAAATTCCACTTCGCCTGGTGGGGCTTCTACGATGGCATGTTCGACTACCTCGCTCCACAATGGCGCGACGCCCTCCGCGCGGTGCCCCGGACCCGGCAGTCGTCGAGCGACGACATCTCGGGCGAGAGCACCCATTTCAACGACGAGAACAAGAACCCGCGCAACATCCTCGGGGCGGCCAACCGCATCAACGAGCTCTACCTCGACTTCAGCAAGGGGCGGCTCTTCACGCGCATCGGCCGGCAGTCGATCGCCTGGGGCGAGGCCGACGCCATCGTCTTCATGGACGTGATCAACGACTTCGACCTGACCATGGGCGTGCCGGGCGTCTTCATGGACCTCGAGGAGGCCCGCATCCCCTTCTGGGCCGTCCGCAACACGCTCCGGCTGGTCGACAGCTGGGGCGCGCTCTCCAGCCTGTTCGCCGACACGTTCGTGGTGCCCGGACCGATCGACACGACCGTTCCCCTCACGTCCCCCGCGTTCTTCGGCTTCCCCTACTCGCAGCCGGGCCAGGACCCGCATCGCAACCCGGCTCTCGCTCCCCTGCTCAATCCGCTGCCCCTCGAAACGGTGCTCGTCGACCGCCTCCCGAAGAACAACTGGAGCGAGACCCGCTGGGGGGCGCGGCTGACGGGCGTGCTCCTCAGCGACTACACGGTGCAGGGCTGGTTCTTCCGCACCTACCCCACGGCGCCGGTTCCCCTCCTGACCGGCACCATACCGCCCATCACGCTCGCGACCACGCACCCGGAAGGGAACACGCTCATCGACAACCGGGGCTTCCGCACGCCCGTCTGCCTCGACGATAGCGGCAACCCGATCCCCAACCCGGGCTCGGGCCACACGCCTGCCGGCCGGGCCTGCAAGTACGCACGCCCGGTGATCACCGCCTTCTACCGCCGCCTCACCTCGGTCGCCGGCACCGCGGCCCCCTGGTACAGCCCGAAGGTGGACGGCATCATCCGCACCGAGGCGGAGGCCTTCATCAACCAGGATGCGTTCATTCCGGATGTGAACCTGAATCCCCAGGTGCAGGTTCCCAACGGAACGAAGAAGTTCAACACCATCCCCAAGGCCAACTATCTCAAGTACATGATCGGCTACGATCGCTTCTTCTTCGCGCGCTGGCTCAACCCGGCCAACAGCATCGCGCTGATCGCGGCCATGAACGGGCAGTGGAACCTGACCGCCCGCCGCGAGAAGGACTTCCGCGCCAATGGGATCGCCAAGCCCGGCAAGAATCAGGTCGAGCCGGGAAAGGTCCCGGGCAATCCCGCCTGCCAGACGCCGCCGTTCGGCTTCCTCTGTCTGACCGCTCCGGCAAAGAACTTCGAGAACGAGTACAAGTTCGAGGAGTTCTTCAATTTCGTGCTGCGGACCGACTACATGCATGGTCGGCTGGAGCCGCAGCTCCTCGTCCTCCTCGACGTGAGCGGCGAATACGTCTTCCAGACCGCG
>DATILR010000415.1:0-5388 GCA_035476275.1 Binatus sp. (SeqCode)
TGGATGGCTTCGTGGCGCGCCTCAACGCCAACCTGACGTCGCTCGAGCAGGCGACCTACCTCGGCGGAAGCGGCAACCGCGACACGGCGAACTTGATCGCGATCGCACCGGCGACCGGCAACGTCTACGTCGCGGGTCCGACGGACTCCGTGGATTTCCCGGGTGTCACCGGCGGAGCCCAGAGCATACCCGGCGGCGGCCAGGTCGACACGTTCGTCGCGCGCCTGAACGCCGGCCTGACGACGCTCGGCCAGGCCACGTTCTTCGGCGGGAACGGCGAGGACAGGCCGTTCGCCATGGCCATCGCGCCGACGACGGGCGACGTCTACGTCACCGGTCGCACGAGCTCCTTCGACCTTCCGGGAACGACTGGCGGAGTCCAGAGCGAGTTGAACGATCTGCAGGACGGGTTCGTCGCGCGCCTGAGCGCGAGCCTGACTGCCCTCAGGCAAGCGACGTACCTGGGCGGGAGCGGTGGGGATGAAAGCGACGCGCTGGCGATCGCGCCGACGACGGGCGAGGTCTACGTCGCCGGGACCACGTCTTCCGCGGACTTCCCGGGCACGGCCGGAGGCGCCCAGAGCGTCATCGCCCAGCAGGTCATCGGCGGCGGCATCACTGATGTTTTCGTGGCGCGACTCAGCACCGATCTGACCGCGCTCGACCAGGCCACGTATCTCGGAGGCAGCTGCCCGGCGGGCGGCGCTTCGCTGTGCCGTGAGTTTCCCGTCGCGATGGGACTCACGACGAGCGACGTATACGTCGCGGGGGCGACGGACTCCACGAACTTCCCGGGCACCGTGGGCGGCGCCCAGAGCGCGTCCGGCGGAAACACCGACGCCTTCGTCGCCCGACTGAGCACGGACCTCACCGCGCTCCACCAGTCCACGTACCTCGGCGGGGCAAACATGGACGGAGCGCAGGACCTCGCGATCGCGCCGACGACGGGCGACGTCTACATCGCCGGCTTCACGGCGTCCCCCGTGTTTCCGGGCACCGCCGGCGGCGCGCAGGGCGCCCCCGGCGGCGGCCTGGACGGGTTCGTCGCGCGGCTGTCCGGGGACCTGAGCTCGACGCCGACGACCACGACGACGACCACCTCTTCGACGACGACCACCCGCCCGCCGACCACCACGACCAGCACCACCCGCCCGACGACCACGAGCACCAGCTCCACGACGAGCTCGTCCACGACCACCTCGACGTCGTCCTCGACCACCACGACGCGCGCACCGACGACCACCACGACGAGCACCACTCGCCCGACGACCACCACGACGAGCACCACCCGCCCGACGACCACGAGCACCAGCTCCACGACGAGCTCGTCCACGACCACCACGACGCGCGCACCGACGACCACCACGACGAGCTCGACCACGACGACCGTGCCCACGAGCTCGACGACGAGCAGCACGACGACGAGTCAACCGACCACGACCACGAGCTCGACCACGACCAGCTCGACGACGACCACGAGCCTCGTGGTCACCAACACGCCGCCGACCGTCTCGATCGACGACCTTCCCGACAAGGTGACGCGGAAGGACCTCGCAAGCGGTCGCCTGCTCAGGCTCCACCTCACTGTGTCCGAGCCGGCGACGATCACGCTCGCCATCCTGAACGGACGGGGCACATCCCTTCGCCAGACGACCCTCACCCGGACCAGCGCGGGCTCCTTCGAGGCGCAGATCTCGCTGCGGCATCTCAGGGGGAAGCTGACCCTTCGTGTGACGGCGACGGATGTCGAAGGCGCGAGCAGCGTGGTCGAGCAGCAGTTCAGGGCACGGTGAAGAGCCCTGCGTACCCGCACACGATCCCCAAGGAGGAAGCAATGCCGCTCGACATGACGCTGCTCGATCTGGTGAAAGCGGTCTCCGTGCACGCCGGGAGCGAGGCTGAAGTGATCGCGACCGTCGTCCACCTGGTCAACTCCGGCCGCGTCCGACTGTGCGGGAACTTCAAGGGCGCCCGCTTCGATCTCCGCAGGCTCGCGGCAGGCCACGACACCGCGTGAGGGATTGTCATGCGAACCGCCATTCCACCGAGACGCTTCTTCGTCTCCGGCCAGCCGGTCGAGTACTGGGAGCATCCCGACGTCCCGTTCGGCTGGAGCCGCGAGGACCTCGATGGCTACGCGAAGCAGGGGGACTGGGTGCTCCTCTTCAATGCCATCTTCCTCGCCGCCCCCCGCCACGAGATGCACCACGCGTCGTGAGTGAGAGATGGAACCCTGTCCTCGATGCTCCGGGTTCGTCTCTCTGCTAGGGCGGTTCGGCCGGCGGGTCTGGTTCGTGTGCCGCGCCTGCCGCGTCGTGTTCGCGATCGATCACGCGCGGTGCCAGGAGAAGGTCCACTGATGGCATGGTGGCGGGCCGTCGGGGGGGAGCTCTCGGCGCTCGGCGCGCTCGCCCTGTCGATGCCCCTCGACCTGCTGCTGCCACGGCGACCCTTCGATCCGACGGCGCCGCACCCGACCCCCGTCGTCTTCGTCCACGGCGTCTGCGGCGCCGCGTCGAACTTCCTCGTGCTGCGAACATTCCTCGCACACCGCGGGGTTCGGAACTTCGCGAGCCTCTCCTATGTCCCGCGCGTCGACTACCAGCGCATGGCCTTGCCCCTCGCCCAGCTGATCGAGACGGTGTGCCGGGATGCGCAAACGCCTTTCGTGGACGTCGTCGGCCACAGCCTCGGGGGCCTCGTCGCCCGCTATCTGGTCGAGCTCGCGAACGAGAGCCGCGTGCGCCGGCTGGTCACGCTCGGCGCTCCGTACTACGGCGAGCGGCGACCGTCGCAGGAGCTCGCGATCTTCGCAGCGCACGACGCGCTCGTGCCGCCCCCGGCCGACAGACGGAGCCGTGTCATGGTGGTCGAGGACTGCGGGCATCTGAACCTCCTACGCCACCCGGCCGTCCTGTGTGCCGTAGCTCGCTTCCTCTGCGCGCCTTCAGCATCGAGCTGGTCGATGGCCCGCGACGCGGCATAGTCGTGTCGCCGGTCGACCTGATTCGCTGCACGATCGGCGGCTGGTGGTTCCCGGGAATCCCAACGCATTTCTAACCGCCCCCTAACGGAAGCTTGACGGCCGTTTCGTGTCGCGACGCCGCGGAGGGCCGTACCGTCGCCACATGGAACGCCACCATCAGCCCACCACGTGGATCGCCCTGACGGTCCTACCATTCATCGTATCGTGCTCCCCGCGCGTGCCGGGGTCGCCGGCACCGGCAGAGGTCGCCGCGCGTCTCGATGGCATCGCCGTGCCGTTCGTCGAGAATGCGGGACAGAGCGATCCGCGGGTGGCGTACTACGCGCGGACCTTTTCCGGGACCGCCTTCGTGACGCGCGAGGGCGAGCTGGTCTATGCCTTGCCCGCTCCGGCGCATCGGCGAGAAGCGCCAGTCGCTCGGGATCCGGGCTGGACGCTGACGGAGAGCTTCGTTGGTGGTCACGTCGCGCCCGTGGCGGCGCAGCCGGCGCCCGCGCGTGTGAGCGAAAGGGGGTATCTGCCCCGATCTCGTCCTGCGCGCGTCTACCGTGCCGCCCGTCGTTCCTCTGTGACGACGGCGTCGAGGCGATGGCGTCCATGAGGCGCGTCAGCAGCGTGGTGTGCTCTTCGGCGTTCGCGACCGTGGCGCGATCGATCCCGGTCTCCGGGACGCCGATTGGGTTACGAGCACCGCATGGGCCGACCCAGCTCAGCTCCTCCCCGACGGTGCGACGGCCCTTGTGCAGCGCCCGCATGCCGGCGCCGATCTCGTGGAGGCGCGCGATCAGCTCCTCGTGCCGGCGTCGCCTCGGGCGTGATCGAGCGCCAGCCATAGCCCATAGCCCGCGCGCCGAGCGGGTCAAGGGAGTCGTACCCTCTTCCGATCGCGAGGCCGGAGAAAAGGTGGCACGCTCCCCCGGAAAGGAGGTCCGAGCATGGGGATGGTCCTGTACGAGATGGCGATGAGCCCGAACGCCAAGCGCGCCCGCCTCGGGCTGGCGGAGACGGGTGCGCCGTTCGAGCGGCGCGAGGTGAATCTGCTCGCCGGCGAGCAGAAGACCGCCAGCTACAAGGCGATCCACCCCCTCGGCCGGGTGCCCACGCTGGACGACGACGGCGTCGTGGTCTGGGAGTCGGGGGCGATCCTGCTGTACCTCGCGGACAAGTTTCCGGAGGCGCGACTGATGCCCCGAGCCCTGGCCGAGCGTGGCCACGTGTATCAGTGGCTCACCTTCGGCGAGACGAGCATCCACGGCTACCTAGGACCGATGGGTTTTCAGATGTTCCGCAGAACGCCCGAGAAGCGGGACCAGCAGATACTCGAGCGCGGGCGGCAGCGCATGCCGGAGGTCCTGCACGTTCTCGACCGACAGCTCGAGGGGAAGGACTACGTCGTCGGCGCCTTCTCGATCGCCGACTGCGCGTGCGCGCCCTGGCTCGAGCTCGCCCCGGGCTTCGGCATCGACCTCGAACCGTTTCCGAACGTCCGCGCCTGGATGTCGCGCATGCGTGCGCGCCCGAGCTGGGACGTCTAGGCCGGCGTCAGGCGGGAACGTCCGCGGACGCGAGGAGCGTCCGGCGGAACGCCCCCGGAAGAGGATCGGTGACCGCGCGCACGACGCCGCTCGCCGGCGCAGCGTAGGCGTCGGCATCGCCCGGGCGGCCCGTCGGTCGGGCGAAGTCGGCCTTCAGCGCGAGCGCGCGCCACTGGGCGGGCGGATAGCGCCCGCGACCGGCAACCGCGAGCCCGGCGTTAGCCGCACCCTCGGCATCTCCGTGCCGCTCGAGCGCGGCCAGCGCGCGCGCCCGCGTAACGAGCACCCGCGCCCGATGCGTCCCGTCCCGTGGCGCTGCGGGAGGCGAACGTGAAATTGCCAAAAGCGACGCCGACATCGGCGTATTGCGTTATCCCGTTTCTGCTACCGCTGCCGAAAAACCCTTACCCCGCAAGGGCCGAGAAAGCTTCCCAAGCTGGACGTCGCCGGTTCGACCCCGGTCGCCCGCTCTCTACGTAAGCCTCTGTCGCGTCAGCAGGTTTCGTCGCCCGACGCGCGCTCGTTCAAATCGACGCCCAACCCCCGACACTGGACGTCAGAAACGGTCCCCGGTTTGCGGCGTGCGCCGCTGCCTCGGGGATGGCGTTCGCGCTCTACGAGATGAAGGTCGTGCTGGCGACCGTCCTCTCCCACCTCGAGCTACACGCGGCGCCCGGGTACCGGATGAAGCTCGTCCGGCGGAGCATCACTTTCGCCCCGTCCGAGGGCATGCCGGTCGTGGTCGAGCGGCGGGCGGCGTGAAGGTCGCGCAACGCCTGCGGTTCACACATTCGCCTGGAGCGGTAGCGGCGGCGATTTCCGAATCTTTGGCGAGCTGAGGGTGTCGGTGCCGCGGTCACGGTATTC
>DATILR010000416.1:0-2982 GCA_035476275.1 Binatus sp. (SeqCode)
TTTCACAGCCATAGGACGTCCCCGTTCGCCGTGAACAGCAGCCCCGCTCTCACGGGGTCGGTCACAAGCCCGGTCGCACGCAGCGCCTCCACGTAGATCTCCAGCTGCCTACGGTATTCCGGGTATCCCGCGAGCGTCGCCCCCCCCGGCGGCGGCGCGTCCGTCTTGAAGTCGATCACCACGAGCTCCCCGTCCCGTGCCACCAGCAGGTCTATGAAACCGACGAGCAGCTTGCCGCCCGGAGCCGATATGCAGACCGGGTACTCGGACTGTGACTCCCGCCCGCCGAGCGTCTGGACAGCCGCAAGCGCCTGCTCGACGTCACCCGCCGCCTCCTCGAGTCGTTCCGTGAGCCCGTGTTCCGACGCCGCGCACCGCACCCAGTCCACCACGCCGCCGCGCGCCCCACCGAGCGCGAGCTCGATCGCGCGGTGCACGGTTGACCCGAAGGCGGGACCATATCTGGACCGCTCCGCCTTCCGGATCCGCTCGCGCGGCGCCTCTTCTGCGTCCTCCGCGGTCTCGGCACCGACGCCGCCCTTCGCCGCGGCCGTCACCGCCGTCGGGACGGCAACCGGCGCGCCCGCTACCGTCAGCGCTTCGCAGAAAGCAGCCTCCGCCCCCTCGATCCGGGTCTGGATCGCTGCGTCCGGCAGGAGCTGGGGCACGGGCGACTCGCCCTCGAGCGCCCAGGGCGGCGGCGTTTCGCGACGATACGTCTCCGCCCGCTCGACAAGGTCCGGGTCCGCCCCCTTCATGACCGTCGGCAGGATCTTCGCGCCCGGCCCGGGGACCTCGCACTCCGGCACGACGAGGAGATCGCGCGCCCGCGTCAAACCGACGTAGTAGAGCCGCTGGCGCTCCGCGGTGGCGGCCTTCTTTTCCAGCTCGAGGAGACCTCTCCCCGGCGGCATCTCGGCCTCGAGCCCCTGCATCGCCAGGACGAGGCCGTCGCCACTCCGCGACACGCGCCAGCAACCGTCGACGCGGCCCTTCTCGTCCGCGAAGCTGTCCCACAGGACGACGACAGGGAACTCGAGCCCCTTCGCCTGGTGGATCGTCATGACGCGCACGGTGTCCGGGTCCTCGGCATCCGGCGGGTCGAGCTTGATGGGCGCATCCACCCACGCGCGCATCTCACGCGTCACGCCGTCGTAGTCGAGGCGCCGCTCGGCCGCGCGCCGCCCGACTTCGAATGCGACCTGGTAGAGCGTTCCGAGCGCCTGCGGCCCGTTCGGCCCCGTCGCCACGAAACGCCCGAGCGCCGTGCGCTCGATCAGGTCGATCGCGGTCTCGATGGGCGGCCGCACGAGCCGGTCGCGACGGAGCTCGCGCACGAACGCGCGCGCCTCTTCACGCCGGGCCTGCGCGGCCGCGATCTCCGCGTCGCCGTTGGCGGGAAGACGAGGAGAGACGAGGTCCAGGAGGTCGAGTCCGAAGAAGGGGGGGCGCAGGAGGGCTGCTTCGGCGACGCCGTCCGAGCGGTCGGCGACGAAGCGCAGGCCGAGCAGATACTGGCGGACGAGGGGGCTCGAGAGAAAGAGCGTGCCGCCGTGCGCGGAGTAGCGGATGCCCAGAGCGTCGAAGGCGCGAAGCAGGAGGGGCACGTTCGTCGTGACATGGGCCAGCACGGCGACGTCGCCGTAGCGCACGTCGCGCTCGGTCGACACTTCCGGATCGCGGACCTGGAAGCGCGATGCCACCAGCCAGCGGATCCAGCGCGCGATCGCCTCGGCCTCGAGCGCGCGACCCTCGCCGACCAGCAGGCGTTCGCCATCATCGCTCGTGAAGGGCAGGACGTGCACCGCCGGGCCGGCGGCAGGGATCCCGGGGTCCGCCAGCACCTCTTCGTAAAAGACCCGACCCGCGGCCGGGTCGAAGGCCTTGCTGGTGCCGGCCGGCCGTTTGCCGAGCAGCCGGCGCATCTGGCTGTTGGTGAAATCGATCAGGGTGGGGCGGCTTCGCATGTTCGTCGAGAGCCGGGCGAACAACGCGCCCTGCTCACGAAGGATCCGGTGAGCCTCCGCGTACATCGCGATGTCGGCCCGCCGGAAGCGGTAGATCGACTGCTTGGGATCGCCGACGACGGTGAGGCAGCCCTTGCGAAGATGCACCTTCCGCCAATCGCCGGCGCCCGCGCCGTCCTCCGCGAGGAAGAAGATCACCTCGCACTGGAGGGGGTCGGTGTCCTGGAACTCGTCGACGAACACGTGATCGAAGAGACGCTGGAGCTGGCCGCGCGCGGCGGGGTCGTCGCGCAGCAGGTCGCGCAGCTTGACGAGCAGGTCGAGCTGGTCGAGGACGCCGCGCTCCTCCTTCACGCCCGCGTACAGCGCCTCCACCACACCGCGCGTCCGCGCGATGCGCGTGCCCATCCATTGGTCCAGGGGACCGAGGAGCTGGCCCCGCCACTCCCTCTGAAACTGCTGGAAGAGCTCCCACCCGGCGCCGTCGCCGTCGAAGTCACGCCTCTTCTGGTAGGTGTGCTTCTTGCCGATCGCCTCGTGGACACCCTGGAAGGCGGCCGCGACGCTGTCCATCTCCGCCGCCTCGCGGAGGCGGGCCGCAACGTGCCGGAGCCACCTCCCGCCGCGGCTCGTTGACGACGCGGCGAGGAGCTCGGTCGCCACGTTGGCGACCTGCTTCCGGACGGCAGCGAGGTCCGGCTCGTAGAGGTCAGGGACGTACGCGACGTCGCGTGTGTAGATCATGCCCTCGACGAGCAGATCGACCCCGGCGAGGGTGTAGTTCTCGTACTCTTTCGACTGCATTTGCAGAACCGCACCCGCCGTCCGGACGGTTTCCTCGACCTCGGCAATCGGCACGGATCCGGCAAAACGACCGCCGAGCGCCTGCGGGAGCTGCGCCGTCTCCGCGCCGTGAACGAGCCGGTCGAACACGGCACGCACCAGCGCGTCGGTGTCCTCGGCGATCTCGTAGCTCGGATTGATCCCGGCCTCGACGGGGCGGAGGCGCAGCAGG
>DATILR010000417.1:0-4747 GCA_035476275.1 Binatus sp. (SeqCode)
GAAGCGGATGATCTCCGGCTTCTTGAAGCTCGCGAGCCGCTGGCGGCAGAATTCGCCGAGGCCCTCGGCGGTGACCGTCTCTCCCGGCCGTAGCACGACACACGCGGCGACCCGCTGGCCCCACTCGAGATCGGCGAGCCCCACCACCGCCGCTTCCTCGACCCCCGGATGGGATTGCAGGATCGCCTCGACCTCGGCGGGCGCGATGTTCTCTCCCCCGCGGATGATCATGTCGTCCTTGCGGCCAGCGATGAAGAGGTAGCCCTCCTCGTCCTGCCACCCCATGTCACGCGTGGGGAGCCAGCCGTCGCGCAGCGGCGACTCGATGCCACCCGCGTACCCCTTCATGACCCGTGGCGTGCGGACGCAGATCTCCCCCACCTCTCCCGGGCCCAGCGCGGCCCCGTCCTCGCCGACGATCCGCACCTCGACGTCGGGAAGCGGGCGGCCGATCGAGGTGAGGCGCTTGGTGCGCTGCTCGATCTCGGCGGTGGTACCCACCAGCCGGTGGTCCTCCGGTCCGAGGATGGTGAGCGTCGAGGTGGTCTCCGTCTGCCCGAACGCATTCACGAAGCCGACCGTGCTCGGGAAGCGCTCGAGGGCGCGGCGGATGACGGGAAACGGCATCGCCGCGCCGCCGTAGGAGAGGATCTCCAGGCTCGAGAGATCGCGGCGCTCGAGGTCGGGCTCGTCGAGCAGGCGCTTCAGCATCGTCGGCACGAGGAAGGCGTGCGTGATGCGCTCGCGCTCGACGAGATCGAGCCAGCCGCGCGGCTCGAACTGCGGCATGAGGACCAGCCGCCGCCCGGTCCAGAGCGTCGTCATCATGTTGGTCGCGCCGGCGATGTGGTAGAGCGGCACGCAGAGCAGCGCCGCGCCCCGCGGCGTGCCATCGGCCAGCTCCACGTTGGCGGTCACGTAGGCCGTGAAGTCGTGGTACGTGAGCATGACGCCCTTGGGGAGGGCGGTCGTACCGCTCGTGTACATGAGGATCGTGGTGTCGTCGTCCTCGGGCTCCGCCTCGCTCTCGAGCTCGTCCGCGGCGGCGACCAGTTCCTCGAAGCCCCGATGCGCACCAGCTGGTCCATCGATGCCGACGATCGTCTCGAGATCGGGGAGCGCGGGGGCGAGGGAGCGGACGCTGTCGAGGTACCGGGCGCCGACCAGCAGCACGCGCGCCCGCCCCGCCTTCAGCATGTGCTCGAGCTCGGGGAGCTTGGCGCGGTAGTTGAGCGGGATGAAGACGCCGCCGAGCATGGCGGTGGCGTAGTACGCCTCGACGGAGCGGTGGCAGTTGACGCCGAGGGCGGCGACCCGCGTGCCCGCCGCGACACCCAAGCGCGCGAGAGCACCTGCGAGGCGGCGGGTGCGCGAGAGGACCTCGGCATAGCAGAGGCGCGTGCCCTCGCAGACGACCGCCTCCTGCTCGGGGACGATGCCGGCAGGAATGGAAAGGAAGCTGATCGTGTTCATCGCCGCCGGCCGGTCGGACCTCCGGCCCGGGCTTCTAGCGCGAGGCCGAGGCGACGCTCAAGAGCCTCCGCACTCGCGAGGGGCAGGTCGTGCGCGGCGCGCACGCAGCGCCTCGCCGCCAGCACGACCTCCGGGTCGAGCCTAGATAGGCGCCGTGCGAGCGCCAGGGCGGCGGATTCCAGCCGGCGCCGCGGCACGACCCGCGCGACGATGCCGGCCGTGTACGCCGAACGCGCGTCGAAATGGCCTCCGGTGAGCACCGCGTCGAGGGCGCGCGCCAGGCCCACCCGTCGCGGAAGCGTCTGCGTCCCGCCGACGCCCGGGATCATGCCGAGCCCCGTTTCGGGGAGCGCGAAGCGGGCATCGTCGGCCGCCAAGCAGAAGTCGCAGAGGAGCGCCATCTCGAAGCCGCCACCCACCGCATAGCCATGCACGGCGGCGATGCTCACGGCGCGGAGCGCGAGCAGCCGTCCCCACACGTCGCGCCGCCAGCGGACTTCGCGTGCCACGAGCGGACTCGGCGCCGTGCCGAACTCGGTGAGATCGCCGCCCGTCGAAAAGGCGCGTCCACGGCCGCGCAGCACGAGCGCGCGCACCTCGGGGTCCTCGTCCGCCGCGCCGAAGACGGCGTGGAGGTCGTCCCGCATTGCCGTGTTGTACGCGTTGAGCGTGCGCGGGCGATCGAGAGTGACGACCGCCACCGGGCCGCGCTTCTCGTAGCGTACCGTCGCGAAGCGGGTCACGGAGGCCACACGACGTCCGCACCGACGGACGTCCGTGGGGCGAGCCGTCTGGCCCGCGTCAGTCCGAGGAGGGGAGCGGCTTCGCTTCCTTCAGCTTCATCTCGTGATCGCAGCACGTGATGTTGCCGCCGCCCGCCTTGTTGCAGAGTATCTCCGTACCGCAGGCCTCGCAGAGGTAGCGTTTGCCGAGCTGCGTCGCCATGCCCGGTGCGTACCAGAATCCCCCGTGGGGGGGAAGGAGCAGCGCTGGAGGGTGTTGGCGCTCCTAGGCGAGAGGGAAATCCCTGACCCGCGCACGCGTCACGGCCCCTGCCCCGAGCTCCGTCCCCGGCGCCCAGTGCTCGCGACGGACCAGGCCGAGCGCGACCGGCCCGCGTGACCCGAGCGGCCCCGCGACGCTGGTGAGGTGCCCCACCTCCTTCCCCTCGTGCGTCAGGCCCGCCTCCCTCACGAGCACCTCGCCGTCCAGCTCCAGGCCGACCAGGCGGCGGTTCACGTGCCCACGGGCAGTGCCCCGCGCGATGACTTCCTGTCCGAGGTAGCACCCCTTGGTCGTGCTGATCGCGTCCTCCACCGGGACCTCGAGCGCCAGCGTCGAGAGACCCATGTCGAGCCCGATGCGCGGGACGCCCACCTCGATCCGTCGCCGTTCGAGCGCTTCCATGCCACACGGGGTTGCCCCGGCGTGTACCAGATGGTCCCAGACGAGCGCGGCCCGGGCGGAGGGAACGTGCAAGACGAGACCGGGCCCACGCACGTCGCTCGCCCGCAGCACCCGAACCGGCTCGCCGGCGAGGCTGGTCTCGAAGTGCGCGAACGACGCCAGGTCGGCACTCCCGGGGACGAGCGATGCCGCCCTCGGCCCCTCGACACCGATCAACGTGACGTCGGCGAGTCTCGTCAACTCGACGTCGTCGGCAATGAGAAGCTTCTCCAGCGCCTCGAGGAGTCCGGCAGCCGCGCATACGTCGACGTCGAGCAGCAGACTCTCCGGCAATGCGGCCACCCGCACGTCGGCGGTCACGCGTCCCTGGATGGTCAGGAGAAGCGCCGGACAGCCACCGCCGGACGCGAGCGCGGCCACGTCGTTGGTGAGCATCCCCTGCAGGAAAGCCACCCGGTCCTCCCCCGACGCGCGCACCAGCGTGCGGAAGCCGAGATCGACGAGGGCCGCCCCCTCGCGGAGGGCCGCATACTCCCCTGCCACGTCCGGACTGAAGCGCCAGGGCAGTGCGAGACCGCGACCCTCAGCGTGGAGCGCTCCCCGGCTGGCGAGGTGGGCATGCAGCGCGGTCTCTCCCACGTCCGGAGCTATGCGCCGCGTCGGCATCCTTGACAAGCGACCGACGGCTGCGCCATTCGGCCGGCGTGTCGTGGCGCGAGGCGGTTGGCGGGCGGCTCGCGACGCCTGCTCAGGCGCTCCGGCGCGTCCGCCCGGGCGACACGGTCGCCGTGGCGCCCTACACGAGCACGCCGCTCACGCTCTGCCATGCGCTGCACGCGCGCCGGCACGAGCTGAGCGGCGTCCGCATCGAGCACGGAGCAGGGCACTTCCCGTGGGATGCAGAGGGCGCCGCCGGGGGCGAACCGTTCACGCTCGTGACGAACTACGCGACGCCCGACCACCGCGCGGCGGTGAACGCCGGACGGGCGGAGTACCTTCCGGTGAGCCACTGGCACGCCGACGGCATGGCGCCCGGCTTCAGCGTGGAGCCCGACGTCTATCTCCTCCCCGTCTCGCCTCCCGACGCCGAGGGACGGCTGAGCTTCGGCACCGGCGCCTGGTTCTCTCCCGTGCTCTGCCGGGGCGCGCGGACGGTGATCGGCGAGGTGCACGAGGATTTCATCCGCGTGGGAGGCGACAGCTGGGCCTCCGTCGAGCGCTTCGCCCACCTCGTGCCCGCAGAGGAAGCGATCGGGGGAGTCCCCCCGGCTTCCCGGAGCGAGGAGGAGACGGCGGCGACGGAGGTCATCTGTACCCTGGTGGCGCACGAGCTCGTCCGCGATCGCGACACGCTCCAGATCGGCGTCGGCACGGTTTCCTCGGCGCTCGGCCTCTACCTCGAGCACCGTCACGACCTGGGCATCCAGACCGAGGCGATCACTGCCGGCATCCCGGACCTCGTGCGGCGCGGGGTCGTCACCGGGCGCTACAAGACGGTCCATCCGGGCCTCGTCGTCGGCTCGTTCATGATCGACCTCTCGCCCGCCGATCTGGCGTACATCGACCGTCATCCGGCCTTCGCGCTCTACGGCTTCGGGACGACCGACGACGTCACGCTGCTGGTGCGAGAGACCAACCTGACGGCGGTGAACAACGCGCTGCTGATCGACCTGACCGGGCAGGTCGCTTCCGAGGGGATCGGTCCCGCGATCTGGTCGGGTGCGGGCGGCCAGACGGCGTTCGCCATCGCCGCCGCCTACGCCCCCGGTGGACGCGCGATCTTCGTGCTGCCCTCGACGCATCGCGTGCAGGGGACGCTTCGCTCGCGGATCGTCGCGGCGCTCGAGCCGTCGACGGTGGTCACCGT
>DATILR010000418.1:0-5875 GCA_035476275.1 Binatus sp. (SeqCode)
CCCGGCCCGGGCGTAGACGAGATGGTGTGCGATCCCCCGGGGCGACCAACTATGCTAGCGAGGGCTTCCAGGTGGGCCGGACCGAACACGACCCGGTGCCGGCGGCCGATCCGCCGGACGACGTACTGCTCAGGACCCTGGGGACCGATCGCGCCGCGCTCGGGCCGCTCTACGATCGCTACGGTGGCCTCGTCTTCGGGCTCGCCCGCGCCATCCTGCAGTCCCAGGAGGAGGCCGAGGACCTCACGCAGGAGGTCTTCGTGACGCTCTGCCAGGGCACGACCTTCGATGCGCGCCGCGGCTCCCTCGGCGCCTTCCTGACGACGCTCACACGGTCCCGGGCCATCGATCGGTTGCGCAGCCGGGGGCGGCGCCTCCGCCTCCTCCGCGCCTCCTGGCAGAGCGCCCCGCCGCCCGACCGGCCCGCGGGCCCGGCCGACCGGATCGCCACGCGCGAGTCCTCCGCACGCGTGCGCACCGCCCTGGCCGAGCTGCCCGCCAACGAACGCCGCGCGCTCGAGATGGTCTACTACCAGGGCCTCACGCAGGCGGAGATCGCGGCGACCCTCGACGCCCCCCTGGGAACGGTGAAGAGCTGGTGTCGCCGCGGCCTCCTCGGGCTGCGCGACGCGCTCGGGGACCTGGTGGAGTGACGACATGACTTCCCCCAACGATCTCGCCGTCGAGTACGTGCTCGGGGAGCTCTCGCCCGAGGACGCCGCGACGTTCGAGCGCCGCGTCGCAACGGACGCCGCGCTGGCCGAGGAGGTCCGGAAGCTCCGCGCGACGCTCGACCTGGTCCCGTTCGCGACGGTCACCGAGCCGCCCGCTCACCTTCGCGCGCGCGTGCTGGCAGCGGGTGCCGCGGTTCCCGTGCCGGCCCGGGCGACGAGGCCCGCGCCGCGCCGCGTGGTCTGGAGCCAGTTCGCGGCCGCCACCGCCGCCTTGCTCGCGCTCGCCCTCGGCTTCGACGCCTACCGCGTCCGCCGCGAGCTCGGCCTGGAGCGCGAGCTGACGGCGATGCTGCAGGAGCCGAACATCGTGCGCTCGTTCGCGCTCACGGGGGGCGGGGCATACGGCACGGTTGCCCTCGACCTCGATGCGAAGCGCGGTGCGGTCGTCCTGAAGGGCCTGCGAGCCCTGCCCGCGGAGGAGCGCTACCGCCTCTGGGCTCAGGTCGGCGACAAGAGCGTCTTCTGCGGCGAGTTCGGTGCGAGCGCGGCGGGCACGATCACCGCGCAGTTCCCCGTGCCGGTCGAGTCGTACACGGCGCCGATCGCGAAGCTGTTTCTCACCCGGGAGTCGGCGCCGCGGGGTCCCGAGCCCACGGGGCCGACGGTGATGGAGAGCGCCTAGTCACCGCTTGTAGCTGAGCTCGACGAAGCCGTAGTTCGCGGCGCGCCCGGCGAACGTTGCGCCCACGACGTCGCCGCCGAAGGCATGTCCGAAATAGCCGCTGACCGCGAGCTGGCGCAGCACGCGTACGGTGGCCGACAGATCGAGCACCTGGGCGAGATCGTGATGTCCACCCGAGGGGGCGCCCGCATAGCCGAAGATGTCGTTGTTGTTCGCTCCGCCGCCCGAGTACCAGAGGTCCCGGGCGTCGCTCAGCTCGAGCCAGTGGTAGTCGCAGCGGAGGCTCACGATACGGTGGGGGGTGAGCAGGACCTGCGCGAAGGCGTCTGCCGAGTTCATGAGGTTGTAGAAGGGCAGCTGCGCGTACGTCCGTGCGGTCGGGAGGATCTGGAAGAAGGTGCGGTGATGGCCGTCGGTCGGGTTACCGTCGCCGGAGGAGCGGTCGTAGCCGATCCGTAGCCACGGCGCCGCGAACAGCGCCGGCAGCTGGTAGCCGGTCTCGACCGCGTATGCCCACGCGGCGTGATCGTCGGCGCCCCAGTCGCCCGCCTGCATCGCCACCCAGCCGAGGAGGTCGAGCCGTCCCGGTCCGAGGTCGAGGACCGTGATGGCGTGCCAGCCGGCGGTGTGGAGCGCGATCGGCGCATGGTCCGCGGTGCGGACGGACAGCGGGCGGTTGTCGACCTTCAGCGCGTCGCGGCCGTCGCGGTAGAACAGGTAGAAAAGCCGGACGTCGGCCGGCGGGAAGGCCGGCACGCGCTTCAACGTGACGGCTGCGCCGGCGAGGGTCAGGTCGAGCTCCCGGTTGGCGCTGACCTCGAACCCGCCCTGCGTCGGCCGCGTGCCGAAGGCGGTGACGTTCCACGCCGGCCGGTCCCAGGCGAGCTGCCCCCCGTCGAAGCTGCGCGTCACGTGGGTGAACTCGAATGGGCCGACGAGCCGCTCCGCGATGCGCATGCGCTCGAGCGCCGCGAGCATCGGGTCGCCGGGCACGGTCTCCAGGCCGTCGCGGTACTCGAACCGGCCGATCGTCGCCGTCAGCCCCGACCGGCGGAGGGTCAGGAAGCCGAGCTTCAGGAACGGCTCACCCTGCGTGCGCTGCTTCGTGTTCGCGAAGTAGGTCGCGCCGGTCCCGAGGTTGCCGACGGGCGGCGGCAGGCTCGCGTCGTCGGGCAGGTTCCCCAGCCGGGTGTCCTGGGCGACGAGCGTCAGCTGGGCGTGCGGCAGCACGACCGACAGGCCCGCCCGGAGCTGGCTGGCGATGAAGGCGTAGCGGTTGGCATCCGCATCGGCCACCCCCGGTCGTGGACGGAACCAGTCGACGACCTCTCCGCGCAGCCGCTCGCTGGCGATGAGCGTGACACGGTCCCGCCAGTCGCCGCCGTCGTCGGCATGGCCGACCGACGCGACGAGAAGAGAGAGCAGCATCGCCCCACCGACCGTCCAGGCCACCGTTCCACGCCCATAGCGGCACTCGACGGCCGGTCCAAGCCCTCCGTCATCCGCCCCGGGGACCTGCGCGTAGAGAGGCAAAACAACAGCCGTCCGAGCCCGGACGGGACAGGAGGTCTCGCAATGAAGCGCTCGCTCTACACTCTCGGTCTGGCGACGACGCTGGCCGGGACGCTGGCTCTGGCATCCCCCGTATCCGCCGCCTTCGTGTCGCTCCCGTCGAGCGGCGCCCAGGTCAACGACGACCCGGCGAACACGATCGACCCGGACGAGGACGCCGGTCTGGTCGACGTCGCCGGCGGCACGGTCGTCGCCGGCAACAAGCAGGTCCCCTGGGCGACGTTCGAGCAGAAGCTCGGGCCGTGGCAGGAGATCTTCGTCCGCGCCTTCAAGAACGGCGCCTGGGTGACCCAGGGCTCCCCCGCGTCGCTCAACATCGACCCGCGGCAGGTGGCCGAGGCACCGTCGATCGACTTCGCAGGCCCGGGCCGCACGGTGCCCTGGGTGGCGTGGTACGAGCCGAACATCCACTTCGGCGAGCCGACGAACATCTTCGCGAGCCGCTTCAACGCGGGCGCGAACGTGTGGCTGCCGTCGGGTCAGGACCGGACGGCGGACTTGCGCGTCCCGTCGCTCAACATCCACACGGACCGCACGGCCGAGAATCCCTCGGTGGCCGGGGGCGCCACGGTGGCGGGCAACGACCCGGTGCCGTGGATCGTGTGGGAGGAGAACGACGGCGGCGACACCGACGCCGACTCGCCGCGGCAGATCTTCGTGTCGAAGGGCGTGAAGCAGCCGGCGCCTGGAACGCCGTGCACCGGCTTCAAGCCGTCTGCCGCGAACAACCTGAACGGGTTCTGCTTCCAGCAGGTCGGGCACGAGCGCCTCGACTCGGGCCAGGTACAGCCCGATCACTCCGACGACCCGTCGCTGAACATCGACCCGACGCGCGCCGGGGTCGAGCCGGACATCGCCTTCACCGGCAAGGACGACACGGTGGTGTGGACGGTCTGGTACGAGGAGGATCCCAGCGCGGTGCCCGGGCTGCGCAGCAACCAGATGGTGTTCGCCGCGAAGGCGGTCGCGAACGCGGCCGCCGACGGCGGGTTCCAGTGGGTGGCCGTCGGGCGGGGGACCGCGGGCCAGACCAACGTCCTCGACAACTCCGGCAGCAACGGCTGGGGCCCGTGCGCCGAATCGCAGGCGAACGAGGACGCGTGCTCGCTGAACGTCATCCCGAGCAACGACGCCGAGAATCCGCGCGTCGCGGCGGGCACCCTGAAGCCGGGACAGCCGACCGTCCCGTGGGTCGTGTGGGAGGAGAGCAACACCAGCGGGCGACACGGGGTCTTCGTGTCGCGGCTCGTGGGGGGCGACCACTTCGCGCTCCTGAACGGCGGTCAGCCCATCTCCAACCCGCACCGCAACTCGAGCCGGCCCGACATCACGTTCGCCGGCAACGTCCCGTACATCTCCTGGCAGGAGGAGGTCGGGACGAGCCTCCTCACCTTCGTCGGCCACTTCGAGGGTGAAGCGGCCGCCCCGGTCTTCACGCTCGACACGCCCGACGGGATCGACGGGTCGGCGTTCGTCGACGTCGCCAATCCGCAGCGCGCGCCGATCTCCTCGACGTGCACCGCGAATCCGACCAACGCCGACGGCACCGCGTGCCAGGGCGGCGCGATCGGCACGCCGTTCTTCCTCTTCACGAGCGGCAAGCCAAAGAAGCTCTTCGCCCAGGCCTTCGCGCCGAGCGACGTCCAGACGCTCGATGCGAGCAACGGGACCTCCTCGAGCGCAATCTTCCACGGCAGTGCCAACCCGGGTGGGACGAGCAGCCGCGTGCACTTCGACTTCGGTGCGACGGCCGCCTACGGCTCGAGCACCACGGCCGAGACGCTCGGCGCCAGCGTCGTCCCGACGCCGTTCGACGCGCTCGCCAGCGCCCTCGCCACCGGCTCGACGATCCACTACCGCGCCGTCGCCGCCTCCGACTTCGCGACCGTCACCGGATCGGACGCGACGGTCACCATCGTCAACCATCCCCCGGCGATCACGATGGGGCACCTCGAGACCGACGTGCACCTCCATGACCTCGGTCGCGAGCGCACCCTGTCGCTGCCTTTCAGCATCGACGAGCCGGCGACGGTGACGATCCAGCTCCTCAACAAGAAGCACAAGGTCGTGCGCGAAGTGACGGTGAGCCCGGCGTCCGCCGGCGCCGTCGTCGCGACGCTCTCTCTCAGGCACGTCCACCCCGGCAAGCTCACGCTCCACGTGGTCGCCGTCGACCCGGAAGGCGCGACGAGCGAGCCGATCGACCTCTCCCTCCGCGTTCGCCGCTAGCAGCCCGCCCCGTCCCCACCTCGCCCTCGGCGGAGGCGCCACCCGGCGCCTCCGCCGACCCGCGTCCAGGCCTGGAGAAGCGTGCGGTCGCCGGCGACGGCCGGACAGGACTTGCCGCCCATGTCCGATGTTATTACAGTAAGCACATGGCGACCATGCGGCTGAAGGTGGCGCGAATCGGGAATTCGCGCGGGGTGCGCCTGCCCGCGGCGTCGTTGCGGCGCTACCGCATCGGCGACAGCGTCGTGATGGAGGAGAGGAGCGACGGTATCCTCCTGCGGCCCATTGGACCGACGGTGGAGAAGCTCTCCTGGGCGGATACGGCCAGCGAGATGGCCGCGAGTCGTGAGGACTGGAGGGCGTGGGACGCAACGGTTGGCGACGGACTGCGCGACGTCCCCTGGCAGGCCGACCGCCAGGGTCGAGTCGCGGAGCCGGTGACCCGCTACCGGGCGAGATCCGGCCCTCGCAAGCGGCGATGAAGCGCTACGAGATTCGTTGGACGAATCTCGATCCCACCCGGGGCGCCGAGATGGCGAAGACCCGCCCGGCGGTGATCGTGAGCCTCGACGCTCTGAACCGGATACTGGACACGGTGACGGTCTGCCCGTTGACGACCCAGCTGCACCCCACCTGGCGGTCGCGATTGCAAGTGCGGTGCGGCGGTCGTCCGGCAGAGGTCGCCGTAGACCAGATCCGCACCGTGAGCAAGGTCCGG
>DATILR010000419.1:0-2421 GCA_035476275.1 Binatus sp. (SeqCode)
GCCCGGCGTCCCGGCGCGGGCCGCGCGGCGCGAAGGATGCCGGGACGCACGGTCGCCATCTCGGGACGTGTGCGCGACAGGATGGGCGCCACGATGCTCCCCCCGAAGGCCGGCTTGTGCTGGCGGATGCGGCCCTCGGCATCGACGTCGAGGTCGATCGCGTCGCCGGTGAGACCGAGGCCGAGCCGCCCCGCGACCCGCGGCGCGAGGTCGCGGCCGCGGACGGTCGAGCCGAGGAGGACGAGGCGGGGCTGGCGGGCGCGGATCGCGTCGGCCAGGACCGCGGCATGCGCATCGGTCGTGTACGGCGCAAGTGCGGGATCGTCCGCCACCAGCACCCGGTCGGCACCCAGGGACGCGAGCGCGGCCGCGTCCATCGTGCCCCGCCCGATCACGACCGCCTCGACGGGGCCATCCAGACGCAGGGAAAGCTCCGCCGCCTTGGTGAGGAGCTCGGCCGTGACCGGCCGCACGCCCTCGCGCCCGAGCTCCACGACTACCCACAAGCTCGAACCTCGCCCCGGGGTCCGCTCGGGAAGCGACGGCAGCTCGGCCTTGCGCTCGAGCGCTCCGAGCTCACGCAGACGAGCTGCCAGCGCCCGCGCCTGCGCTTCCGGGGCGTCGCCCGCGACGAGCTCCGCGCGGCGCTTGATCTCGACCGGCTCGATGCCGGCGACCCACGTGGGCGAGCCCGTCGTGCCGACCTGGTCGGCCGCCACGCCGAGGTCGGCCGCGGTGAAGGTCGCGATCGGCTTGGCGGCCGCTGCCTGGCGCTCCGCCTTGGACGGGAAGCGCTCCTCGGCCAGGTCCTCGGCCGCCGTGACCACGGCGGGGAGCGCGCCGCTGACGGTCTCGAACCCGTCGTCGGTCTCGCGCTCGGCGACGAACGTCCGCGCCCTCGCATCGAGCTCGAGACGACGGGCACAGGTCACCTGCGGCAGGTCGAGGAGCTCGGCGACCTCGGGTCCCACCTGGCCGGTCTCGGCATCCGTGCTGGCGCGCCCGAAGAGGATCAGGTCGGGCGCCTCGCGGCGAAGTCCGGCGGCGAGCGCGCGAGCGGTGGCGAGCGTGTCGGAGCCAGCGAGGACCGAGTCGAGGAGGTGAACGCCGCGATCGGCCCCCAGCGCGAGACACTCGACCAGCCCCTCGCGCGCCGCCGGCGGGCCCATGGTCAGGGCGACCACCTCCCCGCCGTGCTGCTTCGCCAGTGCGGTGGCCGCACCGAGGGCGCGGAGGTCGAAGGAGCTCACCTCGCCGGGGACCCCTTCGCGGACGAGTCGGCGGGTGGCCGGATCGAAGCGGAGCGCACCGAGGGCCGGGACGTACTTCACACAGACGACGAGCCGCATCCGCCGGTCCTTACCAGATCTTCCCCGGGTTCAAGATGCCGCGCGGATCGAAGAGCGCCTTCACGTCCTGCATCAGGCGCAGGGCACCACCGTGTTCGCGGGCCGCGTAACGCCGGTTGCCGAGCCCCATGCCGTGCTCGCCCGAGCACGAGCCACCGAGGGTAAGGGCGGCCTCGACCAGAGCATCGCGGGCCGCATCGGCGGCCGGCCGCTCGGCCTCGTCCGCCAGCACGAGGGCGTGGAGGATGCCGATGCCGGCGTGGCCGAAGAGATGGATGGCGAGGGCGCGCTCGGCCGCGATCGCGGTCGAGCGGGCGACCAGGGTGGGCAGCGCACCGATCGGGATCGCGAGATCGGCGCGCACCGTCGCGGCCGTCGGCCGGAGCGCCGCGATCGCACGGGTGGCGTGCTCGCGGACCGTCCAGGCGTCGCGTCCCTCGGGCAGCACGAGCGGCACGCCCCCCGCTCCGCGCACCACGTCTTCCGCCGCCTGCCACGCCTCGGCCACCCCCGTCTCGCTGCCGTGCACCTCGAGGAGAAGGGCCGGCGCCTCGATCAGGCCGAAATCGCCGAAGCGGTTCAGGGCGGCGATCGTCCGGTCGTCGAGGAACTCGACCGCGGCCACGTCGATCCCGAAGCGGATGAGCTCGGCCGTCGCGCGCGCCGCGGCGGTCGCGTCGACGAAGCGAAAGCCGCCCTGCCGTCGTGCCGCGGGACGGCCAACCAGAGCGAGCGTCAGCTCGGTCGCGACACCGAGCGTCCCCTCCGAGCCGACGACGAGGCCGAGGAGGTGGTAGCCCGAGGCGCTCTTCCGACACCGGTTGCCCAGGCGGAGCACTTCCCCGGTGCCGGTGACGAGGGTCGCCGCACGCACGTGGTCGCGCGTGCCGCCGTACTTGACCGAGTAGATGCCGCTCGCGTTGTTCGCCACCATGCCGCCGATGGTCGCCACGTCGGCGCTTCCGCCGGGTGACGGAGGGAAGAAGAGGCCGTGCGGCCGGAGCTCGCGGTTGAGCGCGGCGTAGACGACGCCCGGCTCGACGTCGACCTGGAGGTCCTCGGCGCGGACGGC
>DATILR010000420.1:0-4537 GCA_035476275.1 Binatus sp. (SeqCode)
CCGACCACCGCCGTCCTCCTCGTCCGGAACGCGACGTTCACCACGTTCATCGGCATCTGCAGCGCGACGCTCGTCGGCTGCCAGCACGTCGTCACCGCCGGCCACTGCGTCTGCAACCCCTCGGACTTCGCCACCTGCGGCACGCCCAACCCGGACGACTTTGCGATCTACCTGCAGCACGTCGGATTGCTCAGATTGCTCACCGTGAGCGGCATCAACGTGAACCCCGCCTACGACGGCACCTCGAACGACGTATCCGTGCTCACCCTGAGCGCGCCCGTCACCGGCGTCCGTCCGAGCAAGATCAACACCACCGGGAATCCCACCGTCGGCATGGCCGGAACGATCGCCGGCTACGGGGTCACCGACGGGCCGAGCGACGACTTCGGGATCCTGCGCCAGGGGAGCGTCGTCATCTCGAGCTGCGGCGGCTTCTTCCCGAGCCCGCCATGACGTGCTGGACGTTCGACGCGCCAGTCGGCCCACCCGGCACCGACTCCGACACGTGCTACGGGGATTCCGGCGGCCCGCTCTTCGTCGACTTCGGCGGGGGTGAGGTGCTGGCCGGGGCCACGGCCTCCGGCACCGACGCCAACTGCCGGCCGACCGACATCTCGGACGACACCAACATCTTCCAGAATCGAACCTTCATCCAGTCGATCGGGGGTTCCGACATCTCCAGCACGTCGTGCGGCGCGATCACCCAGGTGGGTGACCCCGGGACGACGGTCACCACCGCTGCGTTCGCCGGCCTCGACCGCGACGGGCGCAGCTGCCGCACGTTGGTCCGGAAGCGATACTCGTCCTACACGGGGACCAAGCTGAAGCTCATGCAGGGGTGCCTGGACGACATCGACAGCGGCAACTCCCAAGGTCCCTGCCCCGACCCCACGACCGCCTCGAAGATCGCCAGCGCCGCCGCCAAGGTCGATCCGGTCGTGCTGGGGATGTCGGAACCCCCGATCGACTGGATGAAGGTTCGATTCTGGAAGATGTTGGTGTCGTCCGAGATGTCGGTCGGCCGACAGTTGACGTCGGTGCCGGCCGCCGTTGCCCCGGCCAGCACCTCGCCGCCACCGAAGTCGACGAAGAGCGGGCCGCCGGAGTCCCCGTAGCAGGTGTCGGAGTCGGTGCCGGGTGGGCCGACCGGCGCGTCGAACGTCCAGCACGTCATGTCGGGCTCGGGGAAGAAGCCGCCGCAGCTCGAGATGACGACGCTGCCCTGGCGCAGGATGCCGAAGTCGTTGCTCGGGCCGTCGGTGACCCCGTAGCCCGCGATCGATCCAGCCATGCCGACGGTGGGATTCCCGGTGGTGTTGATCTTGGTCGGACGGACGCCGGAGACGGGCGCGCTCAGCGTGAGCACGGACACGTCGCTCGACGTGCCGTCGTAGGCGGGGTTCACGTTGATGGCGCTCACGGTGAGCAACCCGACGTGCTGGAGGTAGATCGCGAAGTCCGCCGGGTTGGGCGTGCCGCAGGAGGCAAAGTCCGAGCCGTTGCACACGCAGTGCCCGGCGGTGACGACGTGCTGGCAGCCCACGAGCGTCGCGCTGCAGATGCCGAAGAACGTGGTGAACGCGGCGTTCCGGACGAGGAGGACAGCGGTGGTCGGCCGCTGCTGCGTGGGGACGCCGTTCACGATGCGCGGATCGACGGCAGCCGCGCGGCGCGCGATGAGCAGAAGAGCGAGGAGCGCGAACGCGCCCGCGGCCCGACGCGTTGGGCGAAGGATCTTCATCTAGCGAGGCCCCCTTTGAGGTTGCGCGACGAGGCGAAATTCTCACGGAGGAGGGGCTCAGGACAAGAGGAGCGACACCGCGCCGACCCGCCGGGCAGGTCAGATCACCTCCGCCTCGCGCAAGCGCCCGATGTCGTCCCACGAGTAGCCGAGGATCTCGGTCAGCACCTCCTCGGTGTGCTGTCCGAACTCGGGGGCGGGAAGGCGAACGCTGCCCGGCGTCTCGCTGAGCAGCACCGGTACACCCACGACCTGGGTCGGTCCGAAGGTCGGATGCTGAAAGGTCGTGACGTAGCCGTTGATCTGCATCTGCGGGTCGTCGGGCAGATCGTCGACGGAGTTGACGAGGGTGGCGATGAAGTCGCCGCCCTCGTCGAGACGACGGAGCCACTCGGCGCGCGGACGCCGGGCGAAGACCTCGTCGAGGAGCGCTACGCAGTCGCCGCAGTTGAACATGCGGTCCTTCGCGGTGGCGAAGCGCGGGTCGGTGGCAGCGCCGGGAACCTCGAGCACGCGGCAGAGGTTGGCCCAGTAGCGATCGGGCTGCAGCATGGCCAGGGCGAGCCACAGGTCATCGGCGCAACGGTAATGGTTCCAGAGAGGGTTGGTGGCGTACTTGCGTGACTGGCGCGGGATCGCACGCCCGAGCATGGTGCGCGCCGCCAGGCCTAGGCCCTGGAGCCACGCCATCGAGCCGAGGTGCGAGGCGTCCACCTCCTGTCCCCGTCCCGTGCGCTCGCGGACGAGGAGTGCGACCAGCACGCCGAAGGCGAGCATGGTGGCGCCCATCTGGTCCGCGATCCCGCCCGACGTGTAGATCGGCGGATCGTCGGGCTCGCCGGCGGCCAGCATCAGGCCCGAGCGGGCGAGCCCGAGGTAGTCGAACGACGGCGAGCTGCTGTCGGGCCCCTCCGGCCCGTAGCCGGTGGCGCTCGCGTAGATCAGGCGGGAGTTCCGGGCGCGCAGCGTCGCGGCACCGAGACCGAGTCGGGCGGCGACGCCCTTGCGGAAGTTCTGCACGAAGACGTCGGCGTGCTCCGCGAGGCGCTGGATGATCTCGACACCCTCGGGCTTCTTCAGGTCGACGGTGAGGCTCTTCTTGTTCCGGTTGTTGGCCTCGAAGTAGAAGTTCGGCCGTCCGGAGAGATCGAGCCCGGCGGCGCGCAGCATGCCGCGTCCCGGGTCGCCGCCGACCCGCTCCTCGATCTTGATCACCTCGGCGCCGAGATCGCCGAGCATCGCCGCAGCGACCGGCCCCTGCTGCCAGATCGTCCAGTCGAGGACGCGGATCCCTTCGAGCGGCATCGGCATGAGCGGCTCCTCCCAGTCGGCTCCTGACACAGGCCCGGGGTTTCCGGCAAGGGACGACGGCCGCCCCGTGCGGACGCTAGGGTTCGTCGAGGCGCAGCGCTTCGAACTTGAGAGCTCGACGGCGACCGGTCGTCTGATCGCGCCAGCGCATCACGACGACCAGCGGCTTGCACGACCCCGGCGGCGCCTGGAGGAAGCCGCGCAGCCGCACGCGCCCGCACCCCGGGCATGCCGGCCAGACGGCGTGGATCCTGGTGTAGTGACGAGAGGTCATGAAGGTCGCCGGGGTGGCGCCACAGACGCCGAGCGTGATCGAGTCGCTGCCGATGGCGAGGGCCTCGGCCGGTGAGGCGATGTTCTCGAACGGCAGGCCGAGCGGGTCGAGCAACGGCTGGTAGCTACCCGGCGGGCAGCGCGGACGTGCCAGCGCCGTGCCGCCCGACAGCATCAGCGCGGCGCAGCCGAGACCCAGTACGAGGGCTCGGCGCGGATCCGGCATGAGATACGCCTATGCGTCTCACCGTTCGGTGGTCAAGCTGCCTCCTGGAGCGCCCTTGCGGGCCCTCTTGACCCGAGTGTCCGACGCGCACTAGCTACCGCTGTTCCCAACCGGATCCTACACACGACCTGAGCGCGCCGCCCGGCGCGCCGGTGAGCCATGGAGAGGTGCCATGCGCGTGCTTCTCGTCCACCCGAGCCCCCTCCTGTTCTCCGAGATCTATCTGCGACTCGAACCACTCGGTGTCGAACGCGTGGCCGCGGCGCTGGCGGCGGCCGGCCACGATGTCCGCCTGGTCGACCTCCAGGTCTTTCCCCGGGCGGAGTACCGGCAGCTCCTGGTCCGCTGGCAGCCCGAGGTGGTCGGGTTCTCCCTCAACTACCTGGCGAACGTGCCGGAGGTCGTCGACCTCGCGCGTGAAGCGAAGGCGACGGTCCCCCGCTGCCGCGTGCTGGTGGGCGGCCACAGCGCGTCCTTCATCGCCGAGGAGCTCCTCGAGCACGGCGACGGGGCGATCGATTGCGTGGTGCGGGGGGAGGGGGAAGCGGTGGCCCCGGCGGTGCTCGAGGTGTTTGCGGGCAGTGGTTCGCTCACTGCCTTGCCGGGCGTCGTCACACCGGACGGGAGGGGACCCGCGCCCGCGCTCGTGTCCGATCTCGCGGCGCATCCTCCGGCACGCCAC
This sequence comes from Binatus sp. (SeqCode), assembly GCA_035476275.1. GTDB lineage: Bacteria > Desulfobacterota > Binatia > DP-6 > DP-6 > DP-23. Next base: position 4,234 of record DATILR010000420.1, read on the forward strand.
CTCGCGCGCCGACGTAAGAAGTACTTCATCGGCGAGCTCGATCCGTGTGCCTCGGTCGAGTTCACGCGCGGCTGCCCGTGGGACTGCGCCTTCTGCAGCGCGTGGACCTTCTACGGGCGCAGCTACCGGATGCTGTCGGCCGAGGCCGCAGCCGAGGACCTCTCCCGCATCGCCGAGCCGAACGTCTTCATCGTCGACGACGTCGCCTTCATCCGGGCCGAGCACGGGATGGCGATCGCGGACGCGATCGAGCGGCGCCGCATCCGCAAGCGCTACTACCTCGAGACGCGGGCCGACGTGCTCC
>DATILR010000421.1:0-8187 GCA_035476275.1 Binatus sp. (SeqCode)
GCCCCTTCTACAACTGCCGCCACTCGTACATCTCGACGCTGCTTGCCGCCGGGGGGAAGCCGCTTTTCGTCTGCCGACAGACGGGTACGAGTCTTGAGATGATCGAGAAGCACTACGGCGACGCGCGCGTCGACGCCGAGCACCTCGACGCGATGATCTGTGAGTTCGATCCGTCGAGCCGGAACCGACCCGGAACCCCCTCGATCAGGAGCGAGGGTGTGTTCCGTCCCAAGGCAAAGGAACCCTCGGTGTTACCAAGGGTTTCCACGAGAGCGGGCGACCGGGGTCGAACCGGCGACGTCCAGCTTGGGAAGCTGGCATTCTACCGCTGAATTACGCCCGCGTGCGCGGGAACGTAGCCGAAGGGGGGCAGCCAGGCAACATGGTTCAAGCCCGCGAAACCTCGCATTGACCGGGCGGGGCCCGCCGGATAGACCCCGGGCCAATGAAGGGGCACGCCCGGAACCTCATGACCGAGCGTGTGACCTCGGTCGAACCGGATACCCCCCTGGAGGTGGTTGCAAGGACGCTCGTCTCCGGCCGGTTTGGTGGGGTGCCGGTCATCGACAAGGAAGACCGCGTTCTCGGCTTCGTGAGCGAGGCCGACCTCGTGGCCGCGCTCCTGCACGATGCCGGGCCCGATTCCCCGGCGCGCGACGTCATGACCACGCCGGTCCTGGTGGACGAGTTCGAGACCACCGACGACGTCCTGGCCGTCATGCGGGAGGCCAACTCCGATCACCTCCTGGTGGTCCGACAGGGTCGGCTGGTCGGCATCATCACCCCGCTGGACGTGCTGCGCTTCCTGGTGGAGCAGGTGATTCCGCCTCGGCCGGAGGCCGGTTGAGCGGTGGCGCCGGGTTCGTTTTCCCCCACCCAGATCGCCATCCGGGAGCTGTTCGAGGCGAGCCTCAAGGCCAAGACGGTGTTCCTCGATGAGAATCTCGCCCTCCTCGAGCGCGCCGTCGACCTCGTGAGCGGAGCGATCACCGCCGGGCGGAAGGTCCTCCTCTTCGGTAACGGCGGCAGCGCGGCGGACGCTCAGCACATCGCGGCGGAGTTCGTGGGTCGCTTCATGCGCGAACGTCGGCCGCTCGCGGCGATTGCCCTCACCACCGACACCTCGGCGCTCACGGCAATCGCCAACGACTACGGCTACGACGAGGTGTTCGCTCGGCAGGTGCGGGCGCTCGGTGCCGCCGGCGACGTGGCCGTCGCGCTCTCCACGAGCGGTCGCTCGCCGAGCGTGCTGCACGCGGTGGAGGCGTGCAGAGAGCTGGGCATCAGGACGATCGGGCTCACGGGGGGCGACGGAGGGCCGCTCGCCGGAAAGGTCGATCTGTCGCTGCGCGTCTCCGCGAGTCGCCTGTCGTCGCGCATCCAGGAGACCCACATCCTGATCGGGCACGTGATCTGCGAGCTCGTCGACCGACGGCTCTTCGGAGAGCCCGCCTGAGCGCGCGCCGGAGGCGCTCGACCCGGCGCGCCCGATCGGTCACCCCGCTCGACCTCGCTCGCGTCCGGACGGTCCCGCTCGGCCGCCGGGCGAGCAAGGTGGACCTCGCCCTCCTCGGCCGCCCCGTGCGCCGCGGGCTGACGCTCCGGGCCTTCCTCGATCGTTTGCCCGACGCCCTCGCCGCGCGTGATCTGCGCTCCGCGGCCGCTGCCATCGCTCGGGCGCTGCGCCGCGGGCGGCCGGTGGTGCTCGGGATGGGTGCGCATCCCCTCAAGGTCGGGCTCGGCCCGCTCATCGTCGACCTCGTCGCGCGCCGCCGACTGTCGGCCGTTGCCATGAACGGTGCCTGTCTGGTGCACGACTTCGAGCTCGCATGGGGCGGCCGTACCTCCGAGGACGTTGGACCGGGCCTGGACCGGGGGACCTTCGGGATGGCGCGGGAGACCGCGCACTTCCTGAATGGCGCGACCCGAGACGGGGTGAGCCGCGGGCTGGGGCTCGGACGCTCGGTCGGCGAGGCGATTCTGCGCGGCCGCCTGCCCCACAAGTCGCTGAGTCTCCTGGCGGCAGCGGCACGAGCCGAAATCCCCGCCACGATCCACGTGGCGGTAGGAACCGACATCATCCACATGCATCCCGACGCGGACGGCGCGGCGATCGGCGACGGGAGCCTGCGGGACTTCCGGCTGCTCGCGGCGGTGGTGGCGCGGCTCGGGGGTGGCGTCTATCTCAACCTGGGCTCGGCGGTCGTGCTTCCCGAGGTGTTCGTGAAGGCACTCAATCTGGCAAGGAACCTCGGCCACCCCGTCCGCGACCTCACCACCATCGACATGGACTTCCAGCGCCACTACCGACCGAGCGTCAACGTCGTGAGCCGTCCGACGGCGGTGAGCGGGCGCGGCATCCAGCTAACCGGACACCACGAGATCATGTTTCCGCTCCTCTGGGCGGCGGTCGAGGAGGCGCTCGGGCGGCGTGCCTGAGATGGCGCTCGTCACCCTCACCACCGACTTCGGCACCACCGATCCCTTCGTCGGGATCATGAAGGGGGTCATCCTCGGCCGCGCGCCCGGGACGTCGATCGTCGATCTGGTGCACGACCTCCCGCCACAGAACGTCCGCGCCGGAGCGCTCGTGCTCCAGCAGGCGATGCCCTACTTCCCTCCCGGGACGATTCACGTCGCGGTGGTCGATCCGGGTGTCGGCAGCGCACGCAGGCCCCTGTGCGTCGAGACGGCGAGCGCATTCCTGGTCGGGCCGGACAACGGCGTCCTGTCGCTGGCTGCGCCGGTGGCCGACGTGCGGCGGATCGTTCACCTCACGAAGGAGCTCTTCCTGCTCTCTCCCCGGAGCGCCACCTTCCACGGCCGTGACATCTTCGCTCCCGTGGCGGCTGCTCTCGCCACGGGCACGCCGTCCATCGCCCTGGGTCCCGAGGTATCCGACATGCAGCGCCTCGATCTCCCGCCCGTCGTGCGGGAGGCAGCGGGCCTCCGAGGTGAGGTGCTCTGGGTCGACCGGTTCGGAAACCTGATCACCAACGTCACCCAGGAGGCGCTCGCCGGCTTTCCCCCTCAGGACGTTTCCATTAGCATCCGGGGCGTTCGCCTCCGCGGCATCGCCACCGCATACTCGGCCGTTCCGACGGGGGAGCCGGTCGCACTCGTGAACAGCTGGGGTCAGCTGGAGATCGCCGTGCGTGACGGATCGGCGGCCGCGGTGTTCACGGCGGGGGTCGGCGAGGCGGTACGCGTCGCATGAAGCCCGAGGAGCCGCTCAGCTTCCCGTGGACGGGACAAGGGGTCGCTTACGAAGCCGCCCGGCTACCCGCGCGCCGTCTTCCCCTGGTCAATCTCCTGCTGCTCGCGACCACGGCCCTGACGACGACCGTCGCCGGCGTCTTCTGGGAGGGGCTCGACCCCACCGCCGACCCGCGCCTCCTCCTTCGCGGCCTGCCGTTCGCCGTCACGCTGATCACGATCCTCCTCGTCCACGAAGCGGGGCACTACGTGATGTGCCGGACCCACGGCGTGAACGCCTCTCTGCCCTACTTTCTCCCCGCCCCGCCGCAGATTTTCCCGCTCGGCACGTTCGGCGCCTTCATCCGCATCCGTTCCCGCTTTCCGGACCGCCGGGCGCTGTTCGACATCGGCGCGGCCGGCCCCTGGGCGGGCTTCGTCGTCGCGCTGGTCGCGACCATCATCGGTCTCTCCCGCTCCACCGTCCTGCCCCGACCTCCTGATGGGCAGGTGCTCGAGCTCGGCGATTCGCTCCTGACCGCCTTCCTCACCCGCGTCGTCCTCGACGCCAACCCCTCGAACGTCGTGCTGCACCCGATCGCCTTCGCTGGCTGGTTCGGCCTCTTCGTCACCTCGATCAACCTGCTGCCCGCCGGCCAGCTCGATGGGGGGCACGTGCTCTACGCAGCCCTCGGTCGGCGCCCGCGCCTCGTCCCTGCCCTCCTGGTCGCATGTCTCTTCTGGCTCGGCTGGCACGGCTGGCCCGGCTGGATCGCGTGGGCGGCCATCGTCACGGCGCTCCTCACCCTCGGCCATCCTCCCACGGCCAATGACCCGCTGCCGCTCGGCCCTGCTCGCCGTCTGGCGGCGATCGCCACCCTCGTCGTCTTCGTCCTCACCTTCGTCGGTGAGCCGTTCCGCATCACACCCTAGCTGGAGGCCCTGCATGAGTGAGCGGCCGAGCTGGCATCAGTACTTCCTCACCATCACCCGCCAGGTCGCGGAGCGGTCGACCTGCACGCGCGCCAAGGTGGGTGCGGTGATCGTCCGCGACAAGAACATCCTGGCCACCGGGTACAACGGGGCGCCGGCGGGCCTCCCGCACTGCACCGAGGTCGGCTGCCTGGTCTACACGTCACGCACGCCGGCGGGGGAGCTCGAGGAGAACTGCTTCCGGACCATTCATGCCGAGATCAACGCGATTGCCCAGGCGGCCAAGAACGGGGCCGGCATCCGTGACGCGGACATCTACATCACGCACACGCCGTGCATTCACTGCCTGAAGGTGCTGATCAATACCGGCATCCGGCGCATCTTCTACGAGCGCGACTACAAGACCCACACCCTCTCGGAGATCCTCCGCCACAGCGGGGTGCACCTCGAGCGGGTGGAGCCGTGAGCCGGGGGATGCGATCAGGGGGTGGCGGTGCTGGCCGGGGGCGTGGGCGGCGTCGGAGGACCCGGTATGCGCTGCCAGTCGAGCCGCAGCGCATAGATGAGGAGCGCCAGCAGGGCGATCGTCACCACCACGTCGAGCAGACCGAGCCCCCGCACCCCCACGCCGCGGAGAATAGCGAAGGGATCTTCGCCGTGCCAGGGCTGGCATGCTGACGCACGGCCCGTGGAACTCCGTTCCCGGCCTGCGACACGGTTTCCTCGACGCTCGCGACTGCACCGGCTCAGGGGGTTGGGAAGGCGTGCTCGCGCGTGCGGGCTCCCCCTTTCCGATCACGGTGCCGCGCCAGGTGCACGGCACTCGTGTGCTGCCCATGCCTGTTCCCGACGAACGGCCGGAGGCGGACGGTCTCGTCCTCGACACGCCCGGCCGGCTGGCGGGGATCGTGACGGCAGACTGCGTCCCCGTTCTCCTGGTGGATGCGGGACGACACGTCGCCGCGGCGGTCCATGCGGGATGGCGCGGAATGGCCGCCGGCATTCTCGAGGCGGCCCTCACCCAGGTCGCCACGCTGCGCGGCTCGGCATCGCGCGAGCTCGAGGCGGCGATCGGACCGGCCGCCGGAGGGTGCTGCTACGAGGTCGGGCCGGAGGTCGCTGCAGCCTTCAGCGCGCGGACCGGTGACCTGACCGCGGCCGCGTGGCACGCGGGTGCCAGGCGACAGCACGTCGATCTCCGGCAGGCGGCTGCACTTCTCCTCCGGGCGAGCGGCGTCGCGGAGGTCGCGATCCTCGGGCCCTGCACCGTCTGCGGCTCCGGCTACCACTCCTTCCGCCGCGACGGCTCGGGGACCGGCCGCCAGCTCAGCTTCGTAGGCTGGGCGCCGCGCTGATCGACTCTACCCGGGGGCTGTCGAGACGCGCCGGATCCTCGAGGAACGCGCGGAAGAGCTGCGCCATGGCCCCGCCGTGGTAGCCGTCCATGAAGCGGTGGTCGAAGGTCACGCCTATCGTCATCATCGGCCGGATCACGACTCGTCCCGCCTCCGCGACCGGCTTGTCCTGCACCTCGCCCACCAGCAAGACGACCGGCACCCGGCTGAACGGCACGAGGGGCGCATAGGCCTGTGCTAGACCGAAAGTACCGACGTTCGTCACCATCGCGCTTCCGAATCCATCCTTCACCACGTCGAAGCGGGTGAGGTCGAGGTCGAGGTCGTAGGTGAGGTAGGAGAGGGTGCGCACGACGGGGCCAAGAAGCCGCACGGGGACCCGGTCGAGTAGCGACTTCGTCCGCTCCACCTGACGGTCGCGCCGCTGCCGCAGCCGCTCGACCCGCTCCTCGGTCTCCCGCGCGATCTCGAGCACGGTCTTCTCGTCCGCGCGCGCGATCTTGACCCCGGAGAGGTCGCTTCCGCCGTCGACGGCGACCTGGATGAAGATGTCGACCGTCTCCCGCAGCATGATGCGGCCGCGGGCGACGATGCCGTTCAGCTGCGGGTATCGTCGGATGGCCAGCGCCAGTCCACGCGTGACGAGATGCGTGACGGTGACGCGCAGCCCCGATTCCTCACGCAGGCGCTCGACATAGGCGAGCGCAGAGCGCATCGGAATCTCGAGCAGCGCATAGACGCTCGGGTCCCTGGGCGGTCGCCATGCGTGCGCCGCAAGACGACGCCAGCCGCGGAGCGGCTCGAGCGGCCTGAAGGTGCGGGCCATCGTCGGAATTTCGGGCCGAGGTTAGGCGGGACTCTAGCCAGGCGTTATTCGCGGTGTCAATAAAGGTGGACGGGCCTTTCTTGAGCCTGGGCGGGGGGACTGGTACCCTATTGTCACATGCGGTCCCCGGGCCCCGGGGGTCGCGGGAGGTGTAGTGTGAAACGTCTCTTCCTCGTTCTCGGGCTGGCGACCGGGTTACTCGTAACTCCTCTCACGGTACGCGCGCACGATGCGTACGACGACTCGGAGTCTCATCCGCTCCGACTGGCGGCGTACGCCGCCAGCCCGATCGGCTTCGCAGCCGAGTGGCTCGTGATGCGACCGATTCACTTCGTGGTCTCGAGCCCTCAGCTCGAGCGGATCTTCGGGCACGTTCCGCACGAGAATGCGTTCGGCGCCTACGAAGCCTACACCCCAGCCTCCGAATACTAGCCGCCGGCTGCGCCCGGCGGCATGCGCGACCGGCGTCGGGACCCGTATCATCGTCGCGCCCGCGCGGAGGGACTCCGTGCGCGTAGTGCGTACAAGCTCGCGGAGCTCGATCGCCGGTTCGGATTGCTCGCCCGGGGTGACTACGTCGTCGATCTCGGAGCCGCACCCGGCGGCTGGCTCCAGATCGTGCTCGAGCGCATCGGTCCGCAGGGTCGTGCCGTCGGCGTCGATCTGACCCCGATCACGCCCCTGCCCGCTCCGAACCTCCATCTCCTCGAGGCCGACGTACGCGAGGCTGCCACCGCGCAGGCCATCCTGGTTCGTCTGGGACGTCCCGCCGACGTCGTCCTCTCGGACCTCGCCCCGAAGCTGAGCGGTGTTCGAGCCCGGGACGAGACCCGCTCGACCGAGCTCGTCGAGACGACACTCGCTCTCCTTCCCACCCTGCTCCGCCCCGGGGGAAAATTCGTGACCAAGGTCTTCATGGGCCCGGGCTTCGACTCGCTGCTCGCACGCCTGCGGCGAATCTTCGTGGACGTGAAGACGACCCGGGCAACTGCAACCCGCCCAGGCTCGTCGGAGCTGTATGCGGCATGCATTGGGCACCGGCACGAGATCTCGCTAGCGGGACCCCTTCATTAGTGTGCACAACCCGCTGTGGAGAACCTGTGGACACCGCGTTCCTATGCCAGCCCGCGAACGGAGAGTCGCCGTGGCGCATGGTCTCACTCGCGAGCGCCCGCTACGGGATATCGCCTTAGTAACCGGCGGATATCTCTCACTAAAATGACCGTCTGTTTTAATGTGAAAAAACGCCCTCACAGGCGCCTGGACGCTGCCGACGGCACGAAAGTCCGCATTCTTCGCGGTGTTAATAAATGCCTGCGCCGGGAAGTGTTCTCCCACGCGGCTTTCCGAGGAGGGCGACGCGAAAAGCCGCTAATTTCGCGGCTGCGCGCGCGGGGTCGGCGCGCAAACACTGCCGCGATGCGGCAATTCTGGTCGACGGTCGTGCTGATGCTCGCGTTTCTCGGGAGGACGGCCCCGGCACACGCCGACCTCGACTGGCACGAGCTCGGCGAAGAGACCGCGACGTTGCTGAGCGATCTGATCCGCGTCGACACGACGAATCCGCCCGGCGGTGAGACTGCGGCCGCCAACCTCCTCGCGCGGAAGCTCCGGGCCGAAGGAATCGAGACCGAGGTGGTGGAGTCGGCTCCCGGCCGGGGAAGCCTCTACGCGCGACTCCCCGGCGCTGGCAGCGCACGGCCTCTGATCCTGCTCTCGCATCTGGACGTCGTCCCAGCCGACCCCCGCGACTGGCGGATGCCGCCCTTCGCCGGGATCCGGGAACGCGGCCACGTCTATGGGCGCGGCGCGCTCGACGCCAAGGGCCTCGCGGTCATTCAGGCGATGGCCGTGATCGCCGCCAAGCGGAGCCATCGG
>DATILR010000422.1:0-7010 GCA_035476275.1 Binatus sp. (SeqCode)
CCTCGGCGGGGCCTTAAGCCCGGCGCTGCCGCGGTAACGGGGTCACCGCGGCGGGCGTTCGCCGGGCTCCCACCTCGTCGACGGCACCCCCCGGCCCGCGCTCACCGCCGCCCGCAGCGCGCTCCACTCTGTCCTTCCCTCTTCCGGTTGCTGACCGCGGCTTTGCCGCGGTCAGCAAGACTCGAGCGCCCGGAGGGCGCGAGCAATCACGCGGAGCCGCACGCTTCAGCGTGCGGCGACGGGGGTCCGGGGGGCACCGGAAGCGCGCAGCCCGCGGAGCGGGCGAGCACTGCACGGGCCCCCCGAGTCTCTCAATGTCCGGCGTTTACAAGGGCGGCGACGGTGAACCAGTCGTCGGTGACGCCGGCTTTCTCGCCTTGGTTGAAGTACCAGCCTTGCTCGCCGGGGAAGCGCAGGCTGGGGAGCGATGCCTTGGTGGCGTGCTCGAGCTGCATGTCGACCATGACGATGGCGGGGACGAAGCCCATTTCGTCCTCGTACTCGATCGCGTTGGCACCCTCGAAGGCCTTCTTCTTGAACGACATGTCGTTGATCCAGATCTTCCAGAGCTCTCCCGACCGATCGTAGATGTCGGAGTACGGGATCACCCAGGTTTCCTTGTCGATGAGCAGCACGCGCTTCGAGTACGCGTACTGCGGGAGCTTCGAGATGCCCTCGATCACGTAGACGTGGCGCTTCTCCCACCCCTCGTCGAACGCCCAGTCGACCTTCTCGTTCCACTTCACGGGATAGCTCTTCCCGTGCACCACCCCGAGGATGTCCTTCTCGCCCAGGTACTTGAAGTCCATCCAGGCGATGTGGCCGCTGTAGCCATAGTAGCTGTCGACGTCGGTGTCCTGCCCGAAGAGGGCGTCGGAACGCTGCGCGGTCGAGAGCCGGCGCACCCGGCGGAGCGACGGCAGATAGAGCCAGGAGTCGTCCTGCTTGCCCGCGTCGATGTACCGGTTGCCGAGCGCGCCCACGCCCTTCAGGTCGAAGGGCTCGAGGATCGGGTAGAGGCCCTGCTGCGCGCGGTAGCCGTTGGCATTGGGCTTCTCCGGCTTCGGATCGACGTAGAGCCGTCCGTTCCAGAAGAGGCGTCGGAAGTGATCGAGCAGGAAGTGCCGCTCGACCGTCAGCGGACCGTGGTCGGCGATCGCCCCCGTGTCGGCGTCGAAGTTCCGCAGGTCGACGTCGTCGGTGGTGAGGAAGTGGTAGTCGTAGTTCCACATCACCTTGTGGGCGAACTGCGGGTCCTTCGGATCGGGATTCGGGAAGGGGAGCCCGGCGACGTAGTTCTGGAGCGAGAGCCCATCGGCGGCGAGCTTCACCTGGCCGGCGTACTTCTCGGTCGCTTCCTTGTACGCCTTCGGCGTGTCGATCCGCTTGCTCTCGACGACGTTGATCGGCCAGCCGTGTTTGACGCACCATTCCATTCCGGGAGAGAGCAGGTCCTTCGCCTTGTCGAGGTTCTGGTCGGTGATCTTGTCACCCGGCACGACGTCGGCGCGCGCGACACCGCCACCGGGCAGGCATGCGAGCGCGAGCAGGCCAACGGCGGCCGCCCGCCAACCCAACTTCTTCGCCATGGTGGGTCTCCTCTCCTCGTGGGGAAAGACGCTGATCGACGGCTGCTACACTCGTTCACCCTTTGGCGTCAACCCGGGGCTCCCTCCCCGGCTACCCGCCGATCGGTGCGCGACCGTCGACGGCCGGTGCCGGGGTCCCGGCGAGCGCCTGGAAGATGAGCTCCTCGTAGTACTGCACGTCCCGCCCGATCAGCACCACCTCCGGGGCGCCCGCCAGCCGCGCATAGACGGCGGTGCCCGTCGGGTTCGTCCCTCCCAGGGTGACGACGAAGGGATCGCCGCTCGCGCCCAGGACCTCCACCCGGGCGGCGCGCTCGTCGAGGCCGTAGGCGCGCGGGTCGGGATCGTTCTCCACCACCCGGTCAATCTGCTCGGCGCCCGTGAGGGCGCGCGTGAAGGCCGCGATCAGATCGGGGGGAATGGCCGTGTCGGGCGGGTCGACGACGACCCACCGGTCCCCCGAACGGCGCGAGACGACGGTGCGGCCGCCCTGATCAAGGCGCACCTGCCGGAGGTCCTCCGGACGCAGCGGGAGAAAGCGCTGCCGGGCGGGCACACCGTGCGGCGCGGGCGGCCGACGGCGCTCGACCAGGAGATACTCCGCCGCCAGACCGGCGAACACGAGATAGAGCACGATGACCTGCTGCCAGCCCACGCTACCTCCAGCGACGCCGCACGCTCAGCACGAGCGCGATGACGGCGAAGAGCGCCGGCTCGATGACCGCCGCCCCCCAGAAAGCCGCGTCGCCGTCCTCGGCCGACACGTAGAACTGCTGCAGGCCGAGCTCCTGGTGGTGTGGGCGGTGGGCGATCGCCTGCGGCTCTCGTGCGAGCCAGTTGACCGTGTTGACGAACAGATCGGTGTTGCCGAGGAACTCGATGAAGAAGTTGTTGGCAAACTCCGCATTGCCGTAGACGATCAAGCGCCCCTGCCGCGGCTCGGCACCCGGAGGCGTGAGCGTGCGGAAGGCCACCTCGAGACCGACCGTCGGCCCGCGGTGATCGCGCCCGCTCACGAAATGGGCTGCCCCGGTGCGCAGCACGCTCGTGTCGGTCGTGGCCCAGCTTTCCTCGCCGGCGCGGAGGAACGCCACGCCCACCGCCGTATCGGGCTCGACCGGCAGCATCGCCACCGAGCGGGCGCGCGAGAAGAGGGGTGAGGCGTCGAGCGGGGCGAGGATCGGGTGGCCGCTGCGCTCGATCGGGATCTGCATGGTCAGGAACTCCCCGCCGTACAGCCGCGCGGCCGGGTCGACCACCACGTCGGGCGGCAGGTCGACGGCGTAGCGCCGCAGGAAGTGAGCCAGCTCGGGCACGCGCAGCGGGTCGAGCATGAAGAGCGCCTGCCCGGGACGCTGGAGGTAGCGATCGAGCGCCCCGAGCTCCTCGGTCAGGAAGTCCTTCTGCGGACCGGCGATGACCAGCACCGTCACCTCGACCGGCACCTCATCGCCGATCAGCGTCACCGGCCGGACGTCGAAGTACTCCTGCTCGAGCAGGGCGCGCGCCGTCGACGAGCCCCGGTGCCGGTCGGTGTCGACCAGGTCGCCCTCGCCGTGCCCGACCACCCAGCCGACGACCTTCCGCTCCTGCCGGGTCACTTGCAGGAGCGCGGCGAGCAGCACCTCCTCGCGCGGATTCGAGAACATCCGCCGCCGTCCATCGCTCTCGACCACCATCGCGCCGTACGAATCGACGCCGTACTGCCGCGCGACTGCGGGGCTGCGGTTGACGTCGAGCACGTCCACGTGCACCCGCGGGCTGCGCAGCGCGACCTGGCGGAGCAGGTCCTGGATGAGCAGGTTGCGGGGGTCCTGCGCGCGCAGGAAGGCGATCACCCGCACGTCGGCGGGGAGCCCGTCGAGGATCTTCTTCGCGTGGTCGGAGAGCGTATAGCGACGCTCCGGCGTGAGATCGAGGCGGATCGTTCGGGCGTCGAGAATCGCTTGCCCGAGCAGGAAGATGCCGACCAGCGCCGGGAGGGCCAGTGCCAGGCGCAGCCGCTGCGTCCAGGCGCTCAGCGACGCCCCAGCCACTGTCGGGCCTCCAGCACGCGGAGCGTTCCCCACACGAAGGCACCCGCGCTGAACAGGAAGTAGAACACGTCACGCGCCTCGATCAGACCGACCGAGAACGGCTGGAAGTGATTGAAGAGCGAGAGCGCACGCATCAGGGGTAGCGTCGTCCCCGCGGTGGCTGCCTCGTTCCACGACAGGAGCCAGAGGAGGAGGAGCGGCAGGGCGGTGAGGAAGCCGGCCAGCACCTGGCTGTCGGTCAGCGAGGAGATGAAGAGCCCGTAGGAGGCACACGTCCCGGCGAACAGCAGGAGGCCCACGTAGCCGGCGACGAGCGGCGACAGCGCAAAGGGCTGGATACGGTAGACCCACACCGGGTAGGCGAGCGTGCCCGCCAGCAGCAGCGCGATCACCACCAGGCACGCCCCCAGCTTCGCCGCCACGATGGCGCCGTCCCGGAGGGGATACGTGAGCAGCAGCTCGAGGGTGCCGAGGCGCCGCTCCTCCGCGAGCAGCCGCATGGTGAGGAGCGGGACCGCGAGGATGAGCACCAGGCGGATGTCGATGAAGAGGAGCTGCCAGAAATTCTCCATGATGTTCACGCCGAACCCGAAGGTGACGAAGTAGAGGAGGTCGGAGTGAAAGTAGTAGCCGGTGTAGGCGAGGAAGGCGGCGGCCACGAGATAGACGAGGGGCGAGCCGAAGTACGACCGCAGCTCCTTCCGGAAGAGGGCGACGAAGCTCCGCATCGCGGCTACCGATTCCCGTCGTGGCCCGTCGGGCGCACGAGGCGCACGAACAGATCTTCCAGCGTGGGGGCCTCGGCACGGACCTCGAGCAGCGTCCAGCCCCGTCCCACCACGGCCGGACCGATCTGCCGTTGCACCGGTCCGAGATCGGGCCCGACCAGAAGGAAGCGCACCCCGGGCATGGCATCTGCCGGCATCGCCTCGGCACGGAGTACGCCCGGCATGGCGGCCAGCACGCTGGCGATCTCCGGCGCGGGACCCTCCACCCGCACCACCAGCCGCCCGAGGCCCTCGAGCCGCTGCCCGAGCCCCGCGGGCGTGTCCTCGGCGACCAGGCGCCCGCGATCGACGATCACGATGCGCGAGCAGAGCGCGCTCGCCTCGGAGAGGATGTGCGTCGAGAGGAGCACCGTTCGGCCCGTCAGGCCACGCAGGAGACCTCGCATCTCGACTGTCTGTACCGGGTCGAGGCCGACGGTGGGCTCGTCGAGCACCAGGACATCCGGGTCGCCGACCAGCGCCTGGGCGAGGCCGACCCGCTGCCGGAAGCCCTTCGACAGCGTGCCGACGCGGCGCTCCGCCACCTCGGCCAGGCCGCAGCGCTCGACCACGTCGTCCACCGCGCGGCGCCGCGGCTTGCCGGACATTCCCCGCACCTCGGCGACGAAGGCGAGTGTCCGCCGGACCGTGAGCTCCGGGTAGAGGCTCACCTGCTCCGGGAGATATCCGAGCCGTCGCCGGGCGGCGAGCGGCGCCCCGCCCATGTCGATCCCCCCGACCGACACGCGCCCGGCGGTGGGCGAGAAGTAGCCCGTCACCATGCGGAGCAGCGTGCTCTTGCCCGACCCGTTCGGTCCGAGCAGGGCGGCGAGCTCCCCCTGCGCAACGCTGAAGGAGACGTCGTCCACCGCCCGGGTCGCCCCGTAGTACTTCGTGAGATGTTCCGCGACGATCATCTCACTGCGCGGGGTTGCGCGGCCGGCTCATGCGCCCGCCATCTTGGTCCGAAGGCGCGAACGCCGCCACTCGGGCTTTTCGTTCGCCGGTGCCGGCCGGGGAAGCGCCGCAGCGCCCGTCCCCGGCTCGTCGAAACCTGCAGGCCGGCGCGTCCTAGTGACCGACTCGCGCCGCGCCCTCACGCTCGCGCCGCTTCCGGCGACGAGCGTGCATGTACTCGTCGATGACGATGACGCCGATGCTGAACAGGGTGACGATGATCACGGATTCCCAGAGTCCCATGGCGGTCCCCTAGCTCACCGCGGCTGCGGTGGCGGCCACCGGCTGCCGCTCCCGGGCCCGAGCAGCTTCCTTCAGGATGAACCCGGGCCGGAAGTACGAGATCATGACGGGCAGAAGGGTCTCGGATGCGAAGAAGCTCACGAACATCCACACCGCCAGGAGGCCTCCCATCACCGCGTTGAAGCGGATGTTGGAGAACGTCCAGAGCGCGGTGCTCATCACCATGCAGACGGCCGTGAAGCTGACCGCCTTGCCCGAGGTGACCAGGGCCTCGCGGATCGACTGCTCGAGGTCGCCGTTCACCCGGATCTCCTCGATGATCCGGCTCATGATGTAGAGGCCGTAGTCGATTCCGAAGCCGACCCCCACCGTGACCAGCGGCAGCGTGTTGACGTTGACGCCGATCTGCAGCACCGCCATCGCCGCGTTGATGATGATGTTCGAGATCACGAGCGGCGCGAGCAGGTAGACCCCCGCCGCCCACGAACGATACGTGAACAACACGATCATGTAGATCGTGCCGAAGCCGAGGATGTTCATCAGGAGGTCGTTCCGGACGAGCGCGTCGTTGGCGGCGGCGAGCACGCCGATCAGACCACCCGCGAGCTTGAACTCCGCCTTGTCCATCGGATTGGCGGCCATGAACTCCTGGCAGCGCTTGATGATACGGCTGATGTTGTCGCCCTTGTGATTGCGGGCGAAGAAGGTCACGTGGGAGGTCGTGTAGCTCGGGTCGACGTACTTGGCCGTCTCGGTCGGCGGCGAGCCCGAGAAGAAGATGAAGAACGTCTGCGCCACGTCCCGAGACGTATTCGGGATGACACCCCACTTCGGCTCGAGCTCGTGGAAGACCATGTTCACGGCCCGCAGAATGTCGGTGAGCGAGAAGCTGTAGCCCACGTCGCGGTCGCGCTCGAGGAAGCGCTGGAACTTCTCCATCGTGCGCAGTACCTGCGGGTCCTTCATGGCGTCACGGTCGTGGCCCTCGGCGACCACGATGAGCGGCTCGACGCCGCCGAACTTGTCCTGGATGTGCGCGTGCGAGACGTTGTAGGGCGAATCGGACCACACGAGCGGTGAGGCGGAGGTCGGGTCGCCCACGATCAGGCCGCGCATCAGGTAGGCACCGATGATGGTGAGCACGCCCCAGAAGACGAGCACCGTCACCTTGCCGGCCCCCGACAGGTTCCAGTCGGTGATGCGGTTGATGAGCGCCTTGTACCAGCCCCGGTCGCGGGCCAGCACCACCTCGGGGTCGGGGGCGCGGAGGTAGTAGTAGACGATCGGGTTGAGCAGCAGCTCGGCGACGGTGATCGCGAGGATCCACCACGACGCGACCAGCGCCAGGTTGAAGAGCATCCGGATCGGCACCAGGATGATGACCAGCACGCCGAGCGCGTCGGTGGCGATGCCGGAGA
>DATILR010000423.1:0-18774 GCA_035476275.1 Binatus sp. (SeqCode)
GTGTCCTTGTGCCAGCCGACGTACGCCCGCACCCGGCCCGCGCGTTGCGGGAAGAGGAGCGCGATGCGTCCCAGGGGCGGGTTGATGGCGTGGAACGCCGCGTCGCTCGGCGCCGGGAAATTCTCGAAGAGGACGCCGGAGAAGAGGAGGCGGTCGGGATCACGCGCGACGCTGAACTGGCCCGCGCGGCGGACCATCGAGCCGCGGCCGTCGGCGCCGACGACGAGGCGCGCCTCGATCTCTTCGCTCCCTGCCTCCGTCTCGATCTGCACCCGGGGAGGTCGCCCGGGCTGGACCTCGAGGACGCGCGCGCCGCGACGCACCTCCGCCCCGGCGCGCGCGGCCGCCTCGAGCACGAGCTCCTGCATGGCGGGGTGATAGAAGGTCAGCCAGCCCGACCGCTGCGGCGTGGTCTCGATCAGGTCGCGGGCAATCAGCGGCTCGGGACCGCCGCCGGCATAGATGTTCCAGGCGCGGAGCTCGTTCCCGCACTGCGTCGCGAGGAGCTCGTGGATGCCCAGCGCCTTCGCCTCCGCGACTCCCCAGGGCGAGAGCGCCTCGCCGCGAACCCGGTCGCGGAAGCGTTCCTCGCGCTCGACGACCAGGACGCGCGCGCCGCGCTCCGCCATGGCGCGGGCCAGCGCGGAGGCGCCGAGGCCCCCACCCACGGTGACGACGTCGTAGCGCGCTCTCGTCGTCGTCGGCGCCTCGTGCCCCGACCTCCGCGGTCAGGACTGCGCGGAGGCCACCTTCGGCTCGCGGGTCGTCTCGCTCGACCGGCCCTGGGTCAGGAACTTCGTCTTGAACGACTCGGGCGTGAGACCCGGGTCCAGGCGACCCTCCTCGAGCCAGGTGTGGCGCCCGGCGATCACGTTCGCCGCCACCGCGTTCTTGCTGGCGTCGTCGTTGCGCCAGAGGTCGCGGAAGAGCCGGTCGACGCGCCGGCGGGAGCTCCGGCAGAAGAGATCCGCGAGCTCGACCGCGGACCCGGCATCGGGCGTGCGCGCGTCGCTCATCTGGCGCGCCCGCGAGATCACCGCCGACATCGCGAAGAGCTCCATCACGATGTCGACCGCGCGGAAGAGGAAGCCCTGCTTCCGCTCCATCTTGGCCTGGTAGACGGCCATGCCGTGGAAGCTCGCCCGCGCGAGCTTGCGGGCTCGCCGCTCGACGAAGCGGAGATGCCGGGCGAGCGGACCGAAGTCGCCGTAGGCGAAGGGGGTCCGGAGCCCGCGCAGCCAGAGCGGCGGGTACCACCTGGCGTAGAAGGAGAGGATCTTCGGCATCGCGGCGGCCTTCGCCCCGACGCCGTTCTGCGGGTCGATCATGGCGCCGGCCACCTGCAGGTGCTTGTCGACCGCCTCGCGCGCCATGAAGAGGTGCATCACCTCGCTCGAGCCCTCGAAGATGAGGTTGATGCGGCAGTCGCGCAGGATGCGCTCGACCGCGATCGGCGTCTCGCCGCGGCCCTGCAGCGACAGCTCGGTCTCGTAGCCGCGGCCGCCGCGGATCTGCAGCGTCTGGTCGATGAGCTCCCAGGCCCGGACGGTGTTCCACTCCTTGGCGGCCGCCGCCTCCAGGCGGATGTCGTAGCCGCCCCGATCGGCCATCTGGCTCGCCAGCCGCCAGATCGAGTCCATCGCGAAGGTGGTCGCCGCCATGTCGGCGAGGCGGTGGCTGATCGCCTCGTGCTTCCAGATCGGCACGCCCCACTGCATGCGCGATGCCGTCCAGCCGCGGCAGACGGCGAGACAGTGCTTGGCGATCCCCGAGCCGATCGCCGGCAGGGTGAGCCGTCCGGTGTTGAGGGTGATGAGCGCGACCTTGAGCCCCGAGCCTTCCTGGCCGATCAGGTTCTCCTTCGGCACCCGCACGTCCTTGAAGCTGATGACGCCGTTGGCGAGCGCCTTGAGGCCCATGAAGCGGCAGCGATACTCGACCTTCACGCCCGGCCAGCTCGTCTCGACCACGAAGGCGCTGATCTTCTTCGTCTTGGGGTTTCGCGCCATGACGACGAGCAGCTCGGCGATCGTCCCGCCCGTGCACCAGAGCTTCTCGCCGTTCAGGATGTAGTAGTCGCCCTCGCGCTCGGCCGTCGTCGACAGACTCGCCGGGTCGGAGCCCACGTGCGGCTCGGTCAGCGCGAAGGCGGAGATCGAGCCCGCGGCACAGCGCGTGAGGTACTTCTTCTTCTGCTCGGGCGTGCCGAAGAGCTTGAGCGGCTGGGGGACGCCGATCGACTGGTGCGCAGAGAGGAGCGCCCCGAGGTTCCCGTCGGAGCTCCCGACCATCTCCATCACCTTGCAGTACTCGGCGACCGTGAAACCGAGCCCGCCGTACTCCTTCGGCACCTTCATCCCGAAGGCGCCGAGCCGGCGGAGGCCCTCGATCACGTGGTCGGGATACTCGCCGGTCGCGTCGATCGCGACCGAGTCGACGTCCTCGCGCAGGAAGCGCTCCATGTCCCGGTAGAACTTGGTGAACTCGGGGCGCTCCGGAGCGGTGGGGAAGGGGTGGATGAGATCGAGCGACAGCTGCCCGAGGAAGAGCTCGCGCACGAACGCGCGGCCTTCCCACTCCTTCTGGCGAGCCTGCTCGGCGACCTGGCGGGACTCCTGCTCGGTGGTCACCCGGGCTTCGGTGGCACTCATGCGAACCCCCCTGGCGTCATAATAAACGGGGTAGACACCCACCCCGCTACACAACTACGCGAGGTCGTCCCCGATGTCTAACCGCGCGGTCGGGGCCCGAAGCGGGAGGGGCGCGTCTAACCCCGCGCCAGAGAATGGCGCGGATTCACTCGGGCTCGTCGCCGAAATGGGCGCGCGTGACCCGTTCCTTCAGGTATTCGAGCGTGCCGAGGTCCTCCACGATGTCGCCACCGGTGTCGTAGAAGAAGATCTCGCCGCTCTTGTTGCGCCCCACCGCCACCAGCCACTCGAGATCGTCGCGGTCCTCGAGCAGATAGTTGATCGTCTGGCTGACTCCGCGCCCGGGGATGATGGTGACCTTGGGCCGGGCGGGCTTCTCGCTCTGCTTCGCCATCAAGCCAGACCTCCCGCGCGGGCGAGCGACGCACGCTCTGCTCCGCGTCCGGTCGGGACAATAGAGGTGCGCTGTGTTCAAGTCAAGTGTAACTCTGCCACCGTCTCGACGTGAAACGTCTGCGGAAAGAGATCGATCGGCTGCACGCGCACGACGCACAGACCATGCGTCGCGAAGGCGCGCACGTCGCGCGCGAGCGTCGAGGGATCGCACGCGACGTAGATCACGCGTCGCGGTCGGAGCCGCGCCATGTCGGCGACGACGTCCGCCGCGCCCGCCCGCGGCGGATCGAGGATCAGCGCGTCGATCGTGTCGGGCGCGAGCGTGGCCAGCGCGGCGGCGACCGTGGTGGCGCGGAAGGTCGCGTGCCGGAGCCCGAGCCGTGCGGCGTTCTCCCGCGCGGTCGCGATGGCGAGACCGTCGCGCTCGATGCCCTCCACCGCGATCTCGCGCCGGGCGAGGGGAAGCGTGAAGTTGCCGGCGCCGCAGTAGAGGTCGAGCACCCGCTCGCCGCGGGCGAAACGCCCGAGGGCGAGCACCGTCGCGACGAGGTCCGGGTTCGCCGCCGGGTTCACCTGGGTGAATACATCGGCCGGGACCTCGAGATCGAGGCCCGCCTCGAGCGGCAGCCGGACGGTCGGGTCGCCGGCGACCAGCCGCTCGCCAGCCCCTGCGAGCACGGCGCCCCGCACGGTCGCCCGGCGGGCAAGGAGAGCCTCGCTCGCCGCATGGTCCGGAGCTCCGGGCCGGCGGGCCGCGAGCCCGGCCAAGACGACGCCACCCGGAACCGCGAGGATGGTGACGCGCCGGAGCGGCACCCGGAGCTCCCCGAGCCACTCCCGGGCCGCGTCGAGGTGGGCCGAGACGGCCGGGTCGGCGATCGGGCAACCCGTGATCTCGACCAGCGCGTGCGAGCGGGCGCGGTGGTAGCCGGCGCGGCGTCCCTCGACCACGAGCGTCACCCGTCCGCGGTAACCCCAGTCGTGCGGGGAGGCGATGGTCGGCAGCACCTCGACGTCGCGCAGGCCGGCCAGGCGCGCGAGCTGCTCGGCGACGATCGCCGCCTTCGCGTCCCGCTGGGCGGACGGTGCCACGTGCTGCCACTGGCAGCCGCCACAGCGCGGGAAGAACGCGCAGCCGGGGAGAACGCGCCCCGGCCCCGGGTGCTCGACCGCGTCGACCTCTGCCCGCAGGTAGCCGCGATGGCGCGCCACCACGCTCGCCGTCACCCGATCGCCGGGCGCGGCGTAGGGGAGGAACACGACCTCGCCGTCGTGATGCGCGAGCGCATCGAAGCCGAAGGTGAGCCGCTCGACGTCGAGGACGAGACGCTCAGTCAACCCCGGGCTCGCCCAGCAGGAGGAGCGTCTCCTCGGCCGTGAAGAGGTCCGCGGTGATCCGCCGCATGAGATCGCGCTCGAGCACCCCGCGCGACGGGATCGGGATGCGGCGCGGAATCACCTGGAACCCCCCCGGGCCGAGGTAGAGCGCCTCGCTGCGGTCGACCGCATCGATCTCGCTCGTGATCTTGAGGCGCGTGCTCTCGTCGCCTGCCGGCAAGAGGAAGAGCTGGTATGTGACCTCCAGTTCCGAGACGCGGCCGAGGCCAGCGTCACGCGCGCCGGACAGATCGCCGATGTCGCGGAGCTTCTTCAGCACGTCGGGGCTGCGCTCCCGGTAGCCCGTCAGGATGAACCCGCGCCCCTGCTCGGCCTTGCGGAGCTGGAAGCCCTCCGCCTCGAGCGCCTGGATCACCCCCGGCCAGAGGCGGTCGGGCGGCTCGCCCACCAGCCGGAAGTGCTCGCCCCGCACGTGCTCCTTCGGATCGGGCGTGGGCCCGCGGAGACCACCACAGGCCACCAGCGAGACTGCACCCAGGGCCAATGCTGCGATTCGGGGGAGCCGCCCGCGGGTTGGCCGCGGGCGAGCGACGGGGTCCGGGGGCATCGGAGGAGGACAGCGAGTGCAGCGAGCGAGCACCGGACGGGCCCCCAGCCTAGTCCTTGGCGAACATCAGCGTCACCTGTGAGAAGGTGGAGAGCGGGGCCGTCGCGACCGGGGTTCCGTCACGGTGGGGCAGGAGGGCCACCTGGGCCTCGACGGCACGCACGCGATCCTGGGTGAGCGGATGGCTCGACGTGAACCGCTCGACCACGCTCGGCAGGCTCCGCTGCTGCTCGGCGAGCTTGCGGAAGAGGGTGCCCATCTCGCCCGGGTCGTAGCCCGCCGCGTTCATCAGCGTGACGCCCAGCCGGTCCGCCTCGGCCTCCTTGCCCCGGCTGTAGCGGAGCAGCCCCAGCACGTAGCCGAGCTTGGCGCCTTCCCAGGCGATGGGTGGGATGGGAATGGGAACGACCGAGACCGCCGCGATCAGCGCCAGCTGAGTGATGTTCGCCGTCGTCAGCATCTCGGTCGCATGGCGCGCCGCCACGTGGCTCATCTCGTGCGCCAGCACCGAGGCGAGCTGGTCCTCGGAGTCGCAGAGCTCGACGATGCCGGTGTTCACGTACACGGGTCCGCCCGGCAGCGCGAAGGCATTCACCTCGGGACTGTCGACCACGTGGAAGCTGTAGGGAAAGAGCTTGAAGGCGGGCTCGGGACTCGCCTCCTTGAGGCGTTGACCGATGGACCCCACGAGCTTGAGCAGAGCCGCGTGGCGGACGACGGTGAGCTCACCCTCGATCTCCTTGGAGATCTGCTGGCCCAGGCGGATGTCGCCGTCGACGGAGTAGAAGTTGGGATGGAAGTGGTGCACGCCGGCGCAGCCGAGCGTGGCGGCGAGACCGACGGTCACGGTGATCCGTCGCATCATGCTAGTGACTCCTCTCCATGCGAGTGAGCGTGCGCACCGTGCTCGGGTCGACCGAGAGCCGCGGGCCCGCGGCGAGCGCGAACGCGAGCCGCTCGCCCGCGAGATCGCCCGAGACGCTGTCGCCGCTCCGCAGCACGACCTGCGCCTTGTTGCCCGTCTCGGCGAACTCGACCCGGTCGATCTGGCCGGCCTCGAGATCCATCGTCCGGCCCGCGACCCGCAGGCGGAGCGGACCGAAGCCGCCGCCGACCGACAGGCTGTCACCGTTCCGCATCGCGGCCCGGAAGTTCGCAGCGGCGCTCGGAGCCGTCGCGCGGCGGAGGGAGAGCTCGGTCAGCCGCTCGGTGGCCACGGTGTCCAGGCGCGCACCGGCGGTCAGGTGGAGCTCGCTCGTCTCGAGGTAGCCGCTGAGCGTGTCGCCGTTCGTCAGCACGACGCGGCCGAGCCCGCGCTCGTCGAAGAGCATGCTGGCCACGATGCCTCGCGCGAGCTCCACCTCTCCGTACGGCGTGCGTACCCGGAAGACCGACTCCTTGAGCGTGCCGCGCATCGTCTCGCCGCCGCGCAGCCGGACCGTGTCCACGTCGACGCCGCTCCGTACCTGCTGCGCGAGGCGCAGGCGACCCTGCTCGGCGAGATCGGTGGGCAGCGCCAGCAGCCAGATCTCCCAGCCCGCCGTTCCGCGGTGCTGGAAGGCGAGGCTCCGTCCGTCGGGTGACCAGGCCGGGTGCACGGCGGGGGCGGGAGCTCCCGTCAGCTCGACCGGCACGGTGCCGTCCGCGTTGGCGAGCCAGAGCGTCGCGTTCACGCTGCTGCCCCGCGCTGGCCAGCGCGCGAACGCGATCTTCGTCCCGTCGGGCGCCCAGGCGGGCCGCGCCTCGTTGTCCGGCGTCGTGATCAGCGGGTTCGTGCGCCCGTCGTGGACGTTGATGGTGTAGAGGTCGAGGTTGCCGGCCGCGTCGGTCACGTAGGCGATCAGCTCACCGTTCGGATGCCAGGCGGGAAAGATCTCGTTGGCGGCGGTCGTCGTGAGGCGTCGCCGACCGCTGCCATCGCTGTTCACGATCCAGAGGTCGAAGCTCCCGCCCTCCTTGGGGAACGCCGCGTAGACGATCTGCCGGGAATCCGGGCTCCAGGCGGGCTGGTCCTCGATGCCGGGGTCGTCGGTGAGGGGCACGGCGTTCTCGCCGTCAGGGTCGGATATCCACACGTCGCGCGAGCCGTTCAGCTCCGAGACGAAGAGGAGCTTCCGGCCGTCGGGGGAGATGCTCGGGTGGTACTCGTCCTTCGTGCCATGCGTCAGCTGCTTCTCTCCCGAGCCGTCGGCGCTGACCCTCCAGATGTTGCGAGTGGGGAAGTCGTGCTGCTTGGGAAGCTTGCGGCGCGAGTGGAAGACGATCTCGTGCCCGTCCGGGAGCCAGGCGGGCATCGCGCTGGAGCCCGTTCCGGTGACGAGGACGTGGGCGCTCCCCGCGTCGGAAGCCTGCACCGGACGGCCGGCGACGAGCGTCACCGCCAGACCGAGCACGAAGCGCCGGCCGCCCCTCATGCGGCGCACGCTAGCCCGTCACGTGGCGTTTGAAAACGCCCTCCGGGAGCTGCGAACGCCGCTCCCGCGGACCCGGCCTCGCCCGGTTGAGGAGCGGCGCGCGAAGTGTGCTAAATGCCGCACCCCCCGATGCCCGCTCGACTTCTGCCTGGCACCGGCGTCCGTGTGCGCCGCGGCAGCCGACGCGATCTCCCGCAGCTCCGGGTGGTCCTGGGTGCGCCGGCCACCGATCGCCTCGAGCGGTTCTACCGGCGCATCCTCGACGATCTCGGTATGGACGTCTACGTCGCGGAGGATCCCGAGGGCGCCATCGTCGGCGTGGTATCGCTCGCCTACCGACGCTCGCTCGTACGGGGCGGTGTTTCGGCCTTCCTCGACGGGGTGCGCGCCCGGGAGGCGCCGGCGGTGCTGGAAGGGCTCGTCGCCTTCGCCGAGGAGCGGGCCCGTCGCCGCGGTTGCAACCGGCTGGCGGCCTGCGTCGAGACGGCCGATGCGGAGCTGCGGGCGGCCCTCGTTGCCCGCGGCTACCGCGTGGGGGAGCTGCTCACGACCGACCTCGCCACGGACGGCCCGGGAGCCGACTGATGGCGGTCGAGGCGCGCGGTGGGGAGACCAGCCGGAGCATGATCGCCGAGCGATTGCGGGACCTGATCACCCGTCGAGCGGCCCGGGGCAACGAGCTGCACCTGGTGGTGTTCGCGCGGCTGCTCCTGGGACGCTCCGAGGGCTACGTCGACCGGTTGGCCGAGGAAGAGGCCATGGGCCTGGTCACCTCGGCATATCGCTTCTACGCCGGCCCCGGTCCGGAGCTGCGCGTGCGGGCCATCACCCCCAACTACGCCGCCGACGGGTGGGATGCGGCGGTGAGCGTGATCGAGACCGCCATCTCCGACCGGCCCTTCGTGGTCGATACCATCCGTGCCACCCTCGACGCGGCGGGGATCGAGATCCGCGCGCTCCTGCACCCCATCTTCGCGGCGACGCGAGATGCGACGGGTGGTCTCGCGACACTGGCGGCGCCCGGCGAGCAGGAGCGGCGCGAATCGTTCGTGCACGTTGCCATCTCTCGCAGCGATGCCGGCCAGCTCGCGCGCCTCGCCGAGCAGGTCCAGGCGCGGCTCGAGGACCTCCGTCTGGTGACCGACGACTTTCCCCAGATGGTGGCGCGTGCCCACGCGGTCGCGACCGAGCTCGACGGGCTCGGCCGCCTGCGGCCCGGACCGGTGGCCGTGGAGGCAACCGGCGTGGCGGACTTCCTCCGCTGGCTCGTCGACGGCGGGTTCGTATTCCTCGGCTACCGCGAGTACGGGCTCACGGCGCAGGGGGACACCTCGCTGCTCGCCCTCCGTCAGGGGACGGGGCTCGGGCTCCTCCGCCGTGAATCGCGCTCGGCCTTCGCGCAGCAGCGGCACGTCGACGCCCTGTCCGAGCCGGTGAAGGCCCGGCTCTTCGGCAGCCGCCTGCTGACGGTCGCCAAGACGGTGGCGACGTCGCCGGTGCATCGCCACGCCCGCATGGACGACATCGGCGTGAAGGAGTTCGATGCCGAGGGACGCGTGGTCGGCGAGCGTCGCTTCATCGGCCTCTTCACCTCGAAGGCATCCGCGGAGGAAGCCGCCGAGCTGCCGATCCTCCGGCGCATGCTGCGGCAGATCCTGACCGCCGAGCAGGTGGTCCCGGGAAGCCACGACTACAAGGAGCTGGTCGCGGTCTTCAACGCGCTGCCGAAGTCGGAGCTCCTGGCCAGCACCCCGCCCGAGATCCGCGCCGACCTGCGGCAGATCCTGGCCGCGGTGCGCGGTGACGACGTCGTCGTGAGCGTGCGCGGGCAGCCGGGGAACGGCCGGCTCGCGGTGCTCGTCGTCCTTCCTCCCGGCCGCTTCTCGAGCGAGGCCCGACAGCAGATCGGCGCG
Organism: Binatus sp. (SeqCode); assembly: GCA_035476275.1. Taxonomy (GTDB): domain Bacteria; phylum Desulfobacterota; class Binatia; order DP-6; family DP-6; genus DP-23. Next base: position 9,320 of record DATILR010000423.1, read on the forward strand.
CTCCTGCAGGAGCGCCTCGGAGGAACGCTCCTCGACGACAGCCTGAGCTTCGTCGACGGCGATCGGGCGCTCCTCCACTTCACGCTCACCGGTGGCGCCCTGGCGGCGATGCCCTCGACGGCGGAGCTCCGTGACGCCGTGGCGGCGATGGTGCGCAGCTGGGACGAGCGGCTGCGCGAGGTGCTGGTCGCGCAGCACGGCGAATCCGAGGGCGCGCGGCTCTGGGCGCGCTACGCGGGGGCGTTGCCTGACGACTACAAGGCCGCGGTCCCGGTCGAGCGCGCCGCCGCCGACGTCGCGCTGCTCGCCAGCGTCGCGCGGGAAGGTCGGCTCCGGGTGGTCCTCGAGAACCCGCCGCTCGACCGCGCCGAACCGCCGACCACGGCATTCCGCGCGTATCTCGGGGGGCAACCCCTCGTGCTCTCCGAGGTGATGCCGATCCTCGAGAACCTGGGGCTGCGGGTGGTGGCCGAGGATCGCGTGAGCGTCACGCCGGAGGGCGGGCCGTCGCTCTTCATCGAGACCTTCCTCGTCCAGGACCGCCAGGAACGCCGCCTGGACGTCGGGGCGGTGGCGGGTCGCCTGACCGAGGCGATCCTCGCGCTCCAGGCGAGGCAGGTCACCAACGACCGTCTGAACCGGCTCATCCTCGAGGCCGGTCTCGACTGGCGTGCGGTCGACTGCCTGCGAGCCTATGCCGGCTACGCCGCGCAGGTCGGACTGGCGCCACGTCCCGCGATCATCGACGCGCTCGCCGACAATCCCGATCCCGCGCGGCTCCTCTTCGAGTGCTTCGCCGCGCGGTTTCGGCCCGAGCGCGCGGGGACGGATGCCGCCGCCTGCCGTGTGCGCTTCCTGCAGAGCGTCGAGGCGGTGCCGACCTTGCGGATGGATCTGCTCTTCCGCGCGCTGCTCGACGTCGTCGAGGCCACGGTGCGTACGACGTTCTACACCCGCGGCGAGCGCGGCTACCTCGCGTTCAAGATCCGCTCGGCGGACCTGGCCGCGCTGCCGGTTCCGCGGCCGCTCTACGAGATCTACGTGCTGAGCCCGACGATGGAGGGCATCCATCTCCGTGCCGGCAAGGTGGCGCGCGGGGGCATCCGGTACAGCGACCGACCGGAGGACCTGCGCCGCGAGATCCTGGGCCTCATGAAGACGCAGGCGGTGAAGAACGCCGTCATCGTCCCCACCGGAGCGAAGGGCGGCTTCGTCGTGAAGGGACTGCCCGCCCGGGCGGCCGTGGTAGAGGCCTACCGGACCTTCATCCGCGGCATGCTCGACCTGACCGACAACCTGGTGGAAGGGCGTGTCGTCCACCCCCGCGGGCTCGTCATCCACGACGAGGAGGACCCCTATCTGGTGGTGGCGGCCGACAAGGGCACGGCCACGTTCTCGGACGTCGCCAACGGCATCGCGGCGGAGTACGGGTTCTGGCTCGGGGATGCGTTCGCCTCCGGCGGATCGCACGGCTACGACCACAAGGGCCTCGGCATCACGGCCCGCGGCGCCTGGGAGTGTGTGCGGACGCACTTCCGAGAGCTCGGCATCGACGCCGACACGGCGCCGCTCTCGGTGGCGGGCATCGGCGACATGAGTGGCGACGTCTTCGGCAACGGCCTCCTCCGCTCCCGCCACCTGCGCCTCCTGGGCGCCTTCAACCATCTCCACGTCTTCGTCGATCCCGATCCGGATCCGGCGCGGAGCTTCGCCGAGCGAGACCGTCTGTTCCGGGCGGGGAAGGGCTGGGACGCGTACGATCCGAGCGTGCTGTCGCCCGGCGCGGCGATCGTCCCGCGCGCGGCGAAGCGGGTCCCGATCTCGCCCGAGGTGCAGGCGCTGCTCGGTCTCCCGCCCGAGCCGGTGAGCGGCGAGCGGCTCGTGCAGGCCGTCCTCACGCTCGACGCCGACCTGCTCTGGAACGGGGGCATTGGCACCTACGTGGCGGCCACGGGCGAGAGCGACGCCGAGATCGCCGACCCGCAGAACGATGCGGTCCGCGTGAAGGCGTCGGCGCTCCGCGCCCGCGCGATCGCCGAGGGCGGCAACCTCGGTGTCACGCAGCGCGGCCGCGTCGAGTACGCGGTCAACGGCGGCCGCATCAATACCGATGCGGTCGACAACTCGGCCGGCGTCGACCTCTCGGACCACGAGGTCAACCTGAAGATCTGCCTCCAGCCGCTGGTCGAGCGCGGCACGCTCGGGCCCGCGGAGCGGAACGCCCTCCTGGCGGCCGTGACCGATGATGTGGTCGCGCGCGTGCTGGATCACAACCGTCGCCAGAGCCGAGTCCTCGGTCTCGATCAGACGCGGACCCGCACCCGCCTCGAGGATTTCCGGGAGCTGATCGCCGACCTCGAGCGCGCCGCGGGTCTCGACCGGGCGTTCGAGGGGCTGCCCGAGCGCGATCATCTGCGTGCCCGCCGCGGCACGTTCCTCGGTCTCGCGCGTCCCGAGCTGGCCGTCCTGATGGGCTACACGAAGATCGCCCTCCAGCGCGAGCTGCTGGCGTCGACGCTACCCGACGATCCGCTCGTCGAGTCCTATCTGCTCGGCTACTTCCCCTCGCTCGTGACCGAGCGGAGCCCCGAGGCAGTGGCTCGCCATCCGCTCCGGCGCGAGATCGTCTCGACGGAGCTGGCGAATACTCTCGTCGACCACCTCGGGACCACGTTCGTCCACCGCGTCACGCGGGACACCGGGGCCGCCGGTGCCGAGGCACTGCGCGCGTGGACCATCGCCTGGACGCTCCTCGGAGGCGCCGAGCTCACCCGGGGGATCACGGCGAGTGTGCAGGGGGGCGAGCTCGAGACACGCGTCTTCCTCCTGCTCGAGCGTGCGGCAGAGCGGCTCACGAAGTGGGTCCTGGCCAACGCCGACACCACCCGCTCGGCCGCTGCCGTGGCCGCCGAGCTGGGGGATGCGATCGGGCGGGTTCGCCCTCGGCTCGCCACCTGGGTGGCGGGCGCCGAGGCCGAGGCGTTCCAGAAGCTCGTGTCCGAGCTGGAGATCGCGGGCCTCCCGGCCAGCCTGGCCCGCGACCTCACCGACGCCGAATGGCTCACGGGAGCGCTCGACGTGGTGACGGCCGCACGCGACTTCGGCGTCGACCTCGAAGCGACCGGGAAGCAGTACTACGCCCTCGAGGAGCACCTCGGCTTCGCATGGCTCGAGGATCGCCTGGCCGAGGTGAGCGCGGAGGACCGATGGCACCGGCGCGCCGTCGAGGGGCTCGCGGCCGATCTGCGCGCCGCACGTCGTCGACTGACGGGATGGTGCCTGCGCGCCACGGGCACGCTGCCCGAGCGGCCGCTTCGCACCGTGCAGGACGCGATCCGCGACCTGCGGACGGCGCCCCGCACGACACTGGCCGCGCTCCAGGTGGTCGTGCGCGAGATCCGGCGCCTGGCGGAGGACACGGCATGATCGTGGTGCGGTTTCTCTTCGTACTGCTGCTCGGCGTCATCCTCGGCATCGCTGCCACCGTCTACCTGATCCACTCGGGCGCGGGGGATCTCGTGATCCGCCGCACCGAGGCCGTCCAGGATATGGAGCGGCGGCTGCATGACGTCGAGCAGCAACGCGACTCGCTCAGCCGCCAGCTGGACGACGTCGTCGGGCGGGCGGGCCGCATGGAGGCGTCGTTCGGGGCGCTCGAGAAGCGCTTCCACGAGCTCGAGCAGCAGCTGGAGCAGGCCCACCCGGGCGGCGAGCGCCCCGCCGGCTGAGACCTACCAGCGTGGACCGGCGACGGCGAGTCCGATCAGCTTCAGTACCCCCGTCACGGCCAGGGCGCCCAGCAGGGCGGGCAGGAGCGGGTACCCGCCGACCGTCGGGCCGGTGTCCCAGCCCCCCAGGCTCCAGAACCACATGCCGGCGTAGAGCCCGACCGCACCGGTCACGATCGGGGTGCCCCGCAACGACAGGCCACTGTCCATGAGCCAGTCGGCAGCAAGGCCCGTGAACGAGACCACGGCCGCGAGCTGTACGAAGCCCCACGCCTGCCCGAAGAAATCGGGCGTCAGCCCGGCGGGTGCCGCGGATGCGTACATGTCACACCAGTGCGCGCCTCTGGTGATCGGCGGCGGCCTGAATTATTAAGGAAGGGAGCAACGGGCATGCCAGGCGCGCTCGGAGCGGGGCAGGTGCCGGGACGGGGGGGCTCGACACGCGCCTGCCAGCACCGTTCAGGGGTGTGCACCGAGGAGACCAGGCGATGCGGGTGACCGTGCTCGGTTCGGGAGACGCCTATGGATCGGGTGGTCGCGCACACAGCGCGTACCTGGTCGAGGTGCCCGGCTGCACCTTCCTGCTCGACTGTGGTCCGAGCGTGCTCCAGACCCTCAAGCGCTCCGGACACGAGTCGACGGCGATCGACTTCGTGCTTCTCTCGCATCTCCACGGCGATCACTTCGGGGGCCTGCCATTTCTTTTCCTGGAGTACCGCTACGAGAACCCGCGCACACGGCCGCTCGCGATCTTCGGGCCGCCGGACACCGAACGGCGGGTGCGTGGGCTCTGGACCGCCCTCTACGAGCAGACGGCGCGCGACCCGCTGCCCTTCGGGCTCCGCTATCAGGAGATGGCGCCCGGCAAACCCGTCGATGTGAGCGGGGTGCGCGTGATGCCCTTCGCCGTCGCACACGTCGCCGACCTGGTCTGTCTCGGCTACCGCATCGAGGCGGGCGGCCGCACGCTCGTATACTCGGGCGACGCGTCCTGGAGCGATGAATTCGTCACCCAGGCGCGCGGGGCCGATCTCTTCCTCTGCGAGTGCTCGACCTACGAGACCCGTCTGTCGATCCACATCGCCTACCCCGAGATCGCCGCACGCGCCCGCGACCTCGGCTGCCGTCGGCTCGTGCTGACCCACCTGGGCAGCGAGCCGCTCCGGCATCTCGAGGAGCTCAGCCTCGAGTGCGCCCGCGACGGGATGATTCTCGATCTCTGACGAACTCGCCCGGGGTCATCACCAACGATCCCCGTCGCTCCTCCTGGGTGCGGGTGGTCTGGGCGGAGACGAGCCCGTGCAGTGCGCGCCGGACGAACCCGGCCACGAACGGCACCGTCAGCGCCTGCGCGGGATGCTCCCGGAGCGCCGTCGCGATGGCCAGCGCCTGGCGCGCCACCGGCGTGCGGCCGGTCTCCGCCAGCACGAAGGCCGTTCCCTCGAGCCGTCGGGCCATGGGAAGCGGAGCAGCGAGGCTCTGGGTGGCGCGCCGCAATACCTCGGCCACCCGCTCGTCCTGCTGCTGCGGGCTCAGGACGAGCGGGCTGTCGCGGACGCCGGCGATCTCGCTGACGAAGGGCGCGGCTTCCTCCGCCTCCGGTCCCCAGCTGGCGAACTCGGATTGCTCGAGGAGCGCGGCCGAGGTCGCGACGAGCGCCTCGCTCTCCTCCGCGTTCGGGGCCGTGATGCGGGCCGAACGCGGCTCGCGCGGCTCCTGCGGGGGATCGCTCGTGATACGCCCTCGGATGCGGCCGTAGTCCCGCTTCGGGTCGCTTCCTCCCGCGCGCGCGCTCGCCTCGACGAGCAGGGCGTCGACGATGCGCCAGTCGGTGCGGACGAGCTTCAGTGCGAGGTCGCTCGCCATGCGCTGCCGGAGCGTGCGGAGCCGCTTCTGGCTCACGTCGCCGACCGAGAGCGCCAGCATGCCGCGCGGCTCGTGGACATGCGCGTAGACGAGGAGGGATCCCCCTTCGGGCAGGCGCCGGTCGAGCCAGATGACCCGGTCGCCACCCCCACTGAAGTGTGTGACGAAGCCTTCTGCCTCGATGTCGTGCGCCTGCTGAACCGGCTCCTCGGCGACGGGTTCCGGGAAGGGCACGCCCTGCTGTCGCAGGCGGTAGAGCGCCCGTCGGATCTCCTTCCTGAGCTTCCGGTCCTCGGTCCCCTCGAGCCCGACGAGGAGCGTGGCGACCGCCGGGCTCGGCAGCTCGCCCAGCGCCGCGACGAGCGCCTCGCCGTCCGCGCCCGCCAGGCGCTCGCGGATCTCCGACTCGACGATCCGTCCCGCGGCGATGGCCTCGGCGTCGAGGCCGAGCCGCGCGAGCGTCGCCGCAGCGCGCGCGCGGCGATCGCTCACGGGCCGCTCTCCGCGCGCGGGAAGGCATCGAGCCGCGCCTCGACGTGATCGTGGATCCAGTGGGCGTCCCACCACTCGACGGGGTCGACGTGCACGCCGTGGATCATGATGCTGAAATGGAGGTGGTCGCCGCCCGCCAGCCCCGTGTCGCCCGTCTTGCCGATCGGGTCCCCGCGGGCGACGCGGGCGCCGGTCGTGACCGTGATCTCGCTCAGGTGCCCGTAGAGCGAGAAGAGGCCGAGCCCATGATCGAGGATCACGGTGTTGCCGTAGATGCCGAGCGGGCCGGTGAACGCGACCTTGCCCGTGTTCCCGGCCGGCACGACGCTGCCCCGCAGCGACGCCAGGTCGAAGCCGAGATGGGTCTGGTGGTCGATCGGGTTACCCTCGTAGAGGTAGGTTCGCCTGTCCGCGAAGCCAGAGAGCGGTGCGGAGTTGGGCATGCGCAGGAATGCCCCTTCCCAGAGCGGCACGGGCGCGCTCTGGCGGCAGGCCTCCCTGATCCGCTTCTCGCTCGTGGCGCGCACCTCGCGATTGATGCGGAGGTACCCTGCGACCAGGTCGTTGCTGGCCGGTAGGCCGTTCGCCTCGAGCAGTTCCGGCACCTTGTGGCGCAGGAACTCCTCGCTGAGCGGCAACGTCTTCTCGGCGAAGATGCGCGGTTTGGCCGTGACGTCGACCTCGGCCCGTCGCCGGTTCCCGGCCGCATCGGTCGCGAACGCCACGGTGCGAGTCTGCGTCATGTCCTGAGGCACCGCGAAGAGGACGGCGCGCAGTCCGGCGTCCTTGAAGACGCCGCTGTCGCCCGGGAAGACCTCGCCGCCCACCTCGACCCCGCTCTCGGTGGCATCCGCGCCCACCCGGTAGACGAGACACTCCGAGCCGCCGATGCGCGCCACGTGCGGTCCGGCCACCAGCTCGAGCGTCGGCGGCGTCAGGTCGACGGTGACGGGACGCGTGAGCAGCGGCGCGTGGCGGAAGCCAGCCAGCCAGGAATGGTCCGAAGCGAAAACCTGGAGCGTCGCAGGGCCCTCGGGCAGGCCCGCCGCGGCGGCGTCGACGGTGGTGGTGAGGACGGTGTCATTCACGCCGCTGCGCGACCATCCCCAGTGGATGGCCGGGTAGACCGCGCTCGCCACGATCGCGGGGTTGCCGCCGCCTCCGGGGACCAGTCGCACCTCGACCCGCGCCAGGCCGCTGCCCCGGTCATGGGCCGCCACGCGGATCGCCGTGGCGTGACCGACCACGTCGATCGGCGTCTCCAGGGTCGCGGTGGGCGCGAACGGCTCGGCGCGGAGCACGAGCAGCAGGATCCCGCCGAGCGCGACCACGCCGAGCACGATCCACAAGGGGAACGCGCTGCGGCGCCGTGCCGTGCCGCGACGGAAGCCGGCGGGGGGGCTGATGGAGGGAGGCGGGCTCACTCGAGCGTCGCGATCACGTCGAGCAGGTTGCGAGTGATCCGTTGCGTCGCGCCCCAGATCACGTGGCCCTCGACGGGAAAGGTATCGATGGGGATGCGCTCGCCGCCGAAATCCCAGAGCTCCTGCCGGGCGCTCTCGGGGGCCTGCAGGACCCGCAGGGGGACGGTGAAGATGGCGGCCACCTCGGCCTCGCTCGGCCGCCAGCAGTACGGGTGCGGGACGACGCCCACGAAGGGCGTGATGACGAAGCGGGTGGCCACCGTCTCGATGTCGTCGAGCATCCCCAGCACCCGGGCGTCGGCTGGCTCGAGGCCGATCTCCTCGTGCGCCTCGCGCAGCGCCGTTGCCTGCAGGTCGCGATCCTCCTCGGCATGGTGACGACCGCCGGGAAAGGCGACCTGCCCGCGATGGTGCGACAGGAGGTGTGACCGGCGTGTCAGCAGGAGGTGCAGCTCGCCGTCCACCGGTGCGAGCGGGACGAGGACGGCGGCCACCGTCTTGTCGCCCGGATCGAGCACCTGCCGCTCACGCGTCGCGAGCGCGAGGGTGAGCCCCGCGAGGAGCCGCTCCGTCATCGGACGAACCCTAGCATCGCGCGCCGCGTGCGGAAAGGCGCGGGCCCGGTGCCGGGCCCGCGGCGCTGTGCTATGGGGGCCGCATGCCGGCCGTCCAGGACGTGATCGTGCTCCGCTACCACGAGATCGCGCTCAAGGGGCGCAACCGGCCGTTCTTCGTCCGTCGTCTGGTCGAGCACGTGGCGCGCCTGTGTGCCGATCTGCCGGTGGGGCCGGTGGCGCGCGCGTCGGCGCGACTCCTCCTGCCGCTGCGCGATCCGGCGGCGTGGCCGACGGCCCGCGAGCGGCTGGGACGCGTCTTCGGGCTCGCCAACTTCACGCTCGCGCACGAGGTGCGTCTCGCCGCCGACGCCGCCGAGTCGCTGGCACGGGTGGGCGATACCGTGCTCGCCCATCTCGCGGAACGGCAGGTGCCGAGCTTCCGCGTCGCGACCAAGCGCAGCGACAAGCGCTTCCCGCTCACCTCGCCCGAGGTGAACCGGGTGCTCGGGGCGCGCATCCAGGCCGCGACCGGCGCGTCCGTCGACCTCAGCCGCGCGGTGCTGACGGTCGGGCTCGACATCCTCCCCGGCCGCGCCTTCGTCTCGCTCGAGAAGGTGCCGGGCGCGGGCGGCCTGCCGGTCGGAACGAGCGGGCGCGTCCTGGCGCTCCTCTCGGGAGGCATCGACTCGCCGGTGGCCGCCTGGCGGATGATGCGGCGGGGGTGCCGTGTCGATTTCGTGCACTTCCACAGCGTGCCCTTCCTCGACCGGACGAGCCAGGAGAAGGCGCGCGAGCTCACCCGGCTCCTCAGCGCGTGGGAGCTCGACGCCGACCTCTTCCTGGTACCGTTCGGCGAGGTGCAGCGCCAGATCGTGGCGGCGATCCAGCGCCCCATCCGAATTGTCCTCTACCGGCGCATGATGATCCGCATCGCGGAGGTGCTGGCCCGCCGGCACGGCGCCGAGGCGCTCGTGACAGGCGAGAGCCTCGGGCAGGTCGCCTCCCAGACGCTCGGGAACCTCGCCGTCATCGGCGCGGCCTCCGGCTTGCCGATCCTCCAGCCGCTCATCGGCATGGACAAGGGCGAGATCGCGGACGCGGCGGCCCGCATCGGGACCTTCGAGACCTCCATCATTCCCGATCAGGACTGCTGCCAGCTGTTCGTCCCGCGACACCCCTCGACGCGTGCCGACCCGGCGGCCGTCGAGGAGGCCGAGGGGCGCTTCGACGTGCCCGCGCTCGTCGCCCAGGCGGTCGCGCGCGCCGAGCGCGTGGCGGAGCACTTCCCGCCGCGCGTCGCCGAGGGGCGCGCGATGGAGCAGGGCGCCTGAGCGGGGGCGGCGGGGTCGGCTAGCGATCCGACTCGAGGACGACGAAGATGTCGCGCA
>DATILR010000424.1:0-10092 GCA_035476275.1 Binatus sp. (SeqCode)
ATCGATCGAGTGGCCGTGCAGCAGGCGGACCAGGGAGAGAAGGTCGGCGTACGTCTGCCGGAAGTTGTCCCGTATCCCGAGGAAGTTGTGGAACGCCTGGAAGAATCCCACGTTCACGCTGAGGAACCCGATGTCGAACCCGAGCAGCGTGCCGTCGGCGAAGCCGTCAGGAACGGCGGTCCCGCCGAAGTTGTTCGCATTGTCATTCATGCACGGCGCGGAGGGGGTGCAGTTGAGGTAGCGGTAGCCGTGCGCCACCGCGTCGATACCGATCGAGGCGAACCCGGCGGCCGCGTCCGCCTCGGAGAACGCGACGACCAGATCTCGCTGCCCGCCGAGGCCATGCTGCTGGATGATGACCGGCCAGCCGCCGGGCGGGGGAGTCCCGCTCGGGATCGCCACCGTGAAGGGAATCTGTGCCACGTCGATCACCGCCGGGTTGCCCATCCCGTCGTGGGTGAAGCGCTCGTCGGTACGCTCGCACGACGGGCAGCTGGCCGGGTTCGTGGTCGACGGCAGGTCGGCGAGGGGGCCATCACCGCCCGGATCGTGCGTCTGGAAACGGGCGCTTCCGTAGAAGCCCGTCGCGATCGTGCTCAAGTGCGTGTGTGGCCGCGCCCCGAGGAGGGCGTCGAGTCGGCCGCTCCCGGCAAACACGAGCTCTGGACGGCTGGTGAAGTCCGCCGTCGGCACGGCCAGGGCAGGGAGCACCGTCGATTGGATGTTGAGCAGGTCGGTGGTGGTCGTCTGGGTGGTGAACACGGTCATACCCGCAATGCTCGCCGCCGACACGCCGTGGGCGCCGAGCGTGGTCACCACGGGATCGAAGATCGCATCGGCATCGGAGTTCGCGCTGACACCATCCCGGACGCTCGTCCAATCAGCCGAGGGTTGCACCGTGCCGCCCGGCCCGCTGACCCCGGTCGTCACGACGCATGTGTACGTAGTCGCGGGCGCGAGGGGACGGCCTGGTAGCGGAAGGATCGCGAGCACGTTCGGGATGCGCGTGTCGACGTCGAACTTGACCTCGATCGGCACGGGGGTGGCGGTCGTGGCGTTGGCGCAGAACACGCTGTCCGTCAGGGCCGGGCTGAGGACGGGCGACGTCGGCAGACTTCCCGGAGTGATCGGGCCGTCGAAGAAGAAGAAGATGGCCGAGGTGGTCCCGAAGCCGTCCATCAGGTCGAGCGCCTTCTCGATCGCGTCCGTGTTGGCCCGGAACACGTCGACCGAGAGTCCGATCGTTGCGCCGCTGTTGAGGAGCGTGCCGTCGCCGTCACCGCGCTGTCCCTGGTCGAAGTAGAGGTCGTCGGGGAAGGGCAGGGTGCCGAACGTCGACGGGGTCGTGTTGAGCGCGGGCAACGTGAACTGGATCGTCGGGCCGGCCGCGTGAGTCACCGCGGGCAGGAGACCGAGAACGAAGGCGCAGACCGAAAGCAGTCGGAGCATTGAGACCTCCTCAGGGGGATGGTGAAGCGGGGTGGGATGCTCGCACAGCGCTCGCTGCTGCGGCAAGCAAAAAAAGGCCCGTCCAGCGCATGGCTCCGACGACCGGTCGGGAGGGCCGCCCGACCGGCTTCAGGCTCTAATCACTGACACGGTGCGCTACCGATGCAATCGCCCGCTGCGAACCCCGGGTTCACGCAGACGAACCCGAACGGATCGGTGCAGTCGGAATCCTGGGTGCAGGACTTCCGGCACGCCACCGATCCCCCGGCGGCCCGGCAGAGCTCGTCGGGGCCGGTACACCCGAACCCGGGACACTGGCAGACGCGGGCGCCGCAGCCTTCCGTCGTGCAGTACTGGCGGCAGACGCCGGCCCCGCCGCACTCCCCGTCGGTGGTGCACGTCGGGCCCACGCAGTAGTGAACCCCGGCGCCGTTCTCGCGACAGGTGTAGCCCGCCGGGCAGTCGACCGTCGTCTCGCACATGACTCCCGCGCTGCACGTTCCGGGCGGCGGGTTGCACTCCGGCGGGTAAGCGGCGAAGCCCGGGACGCCGATCCGATCCCGGCAATCGACGGCGAACTCGGCCAGGCAGGCGACGCAGTCGACCAGATCCGCCAGCGTCCCTATGGTCGCCCCGCAGGCGCTCCCGCCCGGAACGGTGACCGCCGGACAGTGGCTGACGGAGCCAATGTCCGCAGGATCGACGTCGTCGCCGCCCCCGCACTGGCCGTCACCGCCCCCGCAGGTCCGGCAGATGCTGCTCCGGAGCGCGGCTTCGGCGGTGGCGATTCGCCGGACGGCCTGGCCATCGCCGGGGTCGGGGCAGGTATTCTGGTGCAGCCCCTTGGCGCGGCTTGCCCAGCACTTGGCTAGGGCCTTCGACTTGGCGGCGAAGAACTTCGCCGCCGCGCCCACGATGGCCGCCTGACAACGTCCCGCCGTGGAGCGGGGCGCGGTGGACGTGGCGTGGCCATAGACCGTCTCCGTCACGAGGTCGAGCGCCGTGGCGCCCGCACACGTGAAGCAGGCAGAGATGTCGTCGGCGGTGGCGATCGATTGGGTGCAAAAGCCATTCGCGAGATTGGGGCAAGCCGGACTGGTCCAGCCGATCGCGGCCGGGGTGTCGTCGTCACCCGTGCCGCAGGTGTGATCCGTCCCACAGCACTCCGCGACGACGTGGGCCCGTGGCCGGACCGCGGCGGCGCTGCTCGGCGCGAGACTCGGGTCGAGCACGCAGTCGCTCAGGACGGGGTTCGATTCCCCGAGCCCGCGCGTCTCGCACTGCTGCACGCTGCGCACCGCCGAGCGCACGTAGCGGGCGGAGTCCTGGGTGATGGCGGATTCGCAGTGACTCGGGTCGCCTCGTGCGACGGATGAGATGGCGAGCTCCGCCAGCAGGAACGCAAGAGCGATCGAATGTCGCCGTTCGAGCATCGCCACGGGGAAGCGTATGGGCGATGCGCACCACCCCCGTCAACCCCGATGTTTATGAGGAACGGGTTTCACGCCGCCGCGGGGGTGGTGCCCGGGTGTCCCGCGCGGCGGACGGTCACCGTCACGCCGTGGGTCTCCAGACAGGCGAAGCGAGCGGAGAGGGTCGTGCACGCGGTGTCGTCGGGAGCTTCGAGGTCGATCTCGAGCCGGGCTCCCGGCCCAGCACGACGCGCATCCTCCTCGACCTCCTCGAGCGTGTAGGGTGTGAGGCAACCCACGCGCACGATGCATCCCGTGTCGTTCACGACGCTCGCCTGCAGGAGCCGGGTGCCCGCGGCGAGAGGACGGGAGCGCGCGGTCCCGATCACCACCGCAACGAGCTCGCCGTACGTCCGTACGCGCTCGATCGCGTCGGATGCGAGCGTGAGCCCGAGCGCCTCCTCGAGTGACAGGGTGAGCTCGAGCAGATCGAGCGAATCCGTCGCGAGGTCGTCGGTCAGCGAAACATCCGGGGTCAGCGATTCGAGGGCGACCCCCAGCTCGGCGGCCACCACCCGACGGATCGTCTCTTCCAGCCTCATCTCCATGGTTCGAGGATAACCCCTCGTGGTTACGAGCAGTTTGCGACCCGGCGTATGTCCAGTGAAAGGTCACTTCCGCGCCCTGCCGGGGATCGAGGGGCCGTCCCTGCACCGGAATTTCACATGCGCGTAACACGGACGCTACGCGGGCATGTCACCATCGTGAGCTCGTGAGCGGCGAGGCTGCAGAGCAGGCGAGGGCCGCGGTTTACCCGGCGTTCGGGTCGTACCTGCAGGACCGGGCGAGCCCCCGCGACTGGCGAACCTCGGTCGCTGCCTCGGCGGCGATTTACGCGACACTGGCCGCTGCGGTGGTGATGCTCAGCTCGACCGCTAAGAAAGTGGCGAGCAAGCTTGCCGTCGACGTCAAGTTCGTCGAGCGGATCGTGAACGAGCCCCCACCGCCCCCGGCGCCGGTCGAGGTGAAGCCACAGGCCCCGGCCGCGATGGCACCGGTCGTCCGGCCCGATCAGAAGGTCCGTCATCTGGACAAGCCTCCACCGCCGAAGGAGATGGTGGCTCCGAAGGCGATGCCGAAGGAGGCACCTCGCGAGGCGGATCCGAGCGAGGACAAGGGCGTCGCGGTCTACGGCGAGGGGAAGGGCGATGCCGCCGGTCTCGAAGGCGGCGTTGCGCAGGGCGGCACGCTGGGCGGCCAGGTCGGAGGGGCGATCGCCCTTCCCGAGGATGCCGAGCCCCCCACCCCCGCGCGCACCAATGCGGTGCCGGCGTACCCGCAGGAGGCGCGCGCCGGCGGAAGAACGGGAACGGTCATCTTGAAGATCGTCATCCTCGCCGACGGAACGGTGGCGAACGTCCAGGTGCTGCGTGGCGACGAACCCTTCGTCAGCGCGGCGGTCGAGGCCGTGAAGCACTGGCGATACGAGCCTGCGCACTACAAGGGACAGGCGATCGCCGTCTACCGGATCATCCAGATTCCCTTCAAGCTCGCCTAGTGGAAAGGACCGCGAATGACCTTCAGCCTGACCGAGTTGTGGCACTCCATGGGGTTGCCGGCGAAGATCGTCGGCGCCTTTCTCGTGGTGATGGGGCTCGCCTCCTTGACCGCGTTCATCGAGCGGGTGATCGCCCTCCGTCGCTCGCGCGCGGCGTCCCGCCTGTTCGCGGCGGAGGTGGAGGGCTTCCGTGAAGGCGAGATCCAGACGGTGATCGCCGAGGCCGCGAAGCATCCCCGTAGCCATCTCGCGCGCCTCGTACAGGCGGGCATGACGGTGTTCGCCCAGGCCTGCGCCAGCACGGAGCAATCCGAGCTGACCCCGGCGGAGCGGGCGCGTCGCCACCTGGAGCGGCAGGTCGAGGAGCTCGGCGCCGATCTGCGACGAGGACTGCCGATTCTCGCCTCGGTCGGATCGGTCGCGCCCTTCGTCGGCCTCCTCGGGACGGTGGTCGGCATCATCTCGGCGTTCCAGGGGATCGCCTCGACCGGCTCGGGCGGGCTCTCGTCGGTCTCGGCGGGCATCTCGGAGGCGCTGATCGAGACGGCGCTCGGTCTGGCGGTCGCCATCCCGGCCGTCCTCGCCTTCAACTACCTCTCGACCTCCATGGCGGCCGACGAGCGGGCGCTCGCCACCGCGGCGGGAGAGCTGGCCGATACGCTCGAAGGCTGGGGCGAGGGCGCTCGCGCGGAGCAGCGACGTGATCGGGTCGCGTGAGCGCCGGCGGGCCGAGCCCCGGCCCGACATGAACGTCACGCCGCTCGTCGACGTCGTCCTGGTGCTGTTGATCATCTTCATGGTGGTGGCGCCGCGCCTCGAGCAGGACGTGCAGGTGGAGCTGCCGAGCATTTTCAACCCCGACCCCGAATCCGAGGTCACGGTCGAGCCGCTCAAGGTCAGCGTGGCCAAGGCCGGCGAGTACTACATCGACGACCGTCGCTACGATCTCGACGGAGCCATCACGACGCTGAGCGATGCGCATGCGGCCGAGCCGCTGCGCCGCCTCGTCCTGCGTGGTGATGCCAAGCTCACCTACGGGCAGGTGCGCGAGCTCTTCGCGCGCTCGCAGCAGGTCGGCTTTCCCGGGATCGCACTCATGGTGGGTGAGCGGCGCAAGCCGACGGGCGAACGGGCGCCCGACCGGGAGGGCTGAGCCGTGGCGATGACGGTCGGCTCGGGGGGACGGGACGTCGCCCCGCAGATGAACGTGACGCCGCTCGTCGACATCGTGCTCGTGCTGCTCATCATCTTCATGGTGATCACGCCTCTCCTGCAGAAGAATTTCTGGCTGCATCTGCCGAAGCAGGAGAAGGAGGAGGTCACGCCGCAACAGCTCCAGGAGGATCCGACCCCCCCACTCGTGCTCCACGTGGGTGCAGGCCGCACGATCCAGGTGAATGGCACGGACGTGGGGCTCGAGGACCTGAGCGATCGACTGCGGCGCATGTTCGCTGCGCGTGACGACCATGTCCTCTTCTTCGACGCGGCCGACGATGCCGAGTACGGTTTCACGGTCCAGGTGATGGATCAGGCGCGCGCCGGTGGAGCGGTCACGATCGCCGCACTGACCGCCGCGCTTCAGGCTCCCGCCGCCGCGACGCCAGCTCCCTGACGAGTCGGAGAGGTCCGTCGTAACCGCGGCGGGACCCGGGGCCCCCGGACGCCGCAGGTTACCCGGAGATGACCCTCGCGAGACTTCCCGGCGACGGGTCATGGTCGCGCGGCACCCGGCCCGCGGCGCGGCCGTCCATTTCCTCGCATCGCGCATGGCGTCTTCCATGCGGGGTATCATATGAAATCATGATTTCATTTAGACGCAACAGCAGTTCCACTTCGATGGGCGATTTGAGGATACGATTCGCGTACAACGGTGGCATGAGACGAAATAGAGAGAGCACAAGAACGCTTCTGGACGAAGCGAAGCTATCCGCGTGCATCGCGCGGACTCCGGACGAGGTCCGGGCGGCACAGCGCCTCCGGCACCAGGTGTTCGCCGAGGAGATGCATGCCCAGCTCGGGACGACCGAGGAAGGCCTCGACGCCGACGCCTACGATCCTCACTGTGAGCATCTGCTCGTGCACGACGGTCGGACCCGCGAGGTGGTGGGGACCTACCGCATCCTGCCCGCCGACCGTGCTCGAAGGGCCGGAGGATTCTACTCCGAGACCGAGTTCGACCTGGGAGCAGTGGCGGGACTTCCCGGGTTGGTCGAGATCGGTCGCGCCTGCGTTCATCCCGACTACCGGAACGGCGCCGTGATCCGCCTTCTGTGGGCGGGCCTCACCCGCTATCTGCTCGGACATGGCTACGAGTTCGTCATCGGCTGCGCCAGCATGCCGGCGGAGGACGCGCGCACCGTGCGTGCGGTGCATCGCGAGCTGGCGCGCGATCATTTGAGCCCTGCCGCCTGGCGGGTGAAGCCGCGTGTCCCGTTCCCCCTCCGGGAGGAGCCGGGCGAGCCTGACGTTGCTCTTCCGCCGCTCATCAAGGGCTACGTGCGTCTCGGTGCCTACGTGTGTGGCGACCCCGGCTGGGACGTCGCGTTCGGCACCGCCGATTTCTTCATGATGCTTCCTCTGGTGCGGTTGAAGCGGCGCTATGCCGCGCGTTTCGCGAGAGCTGCATGACGGAGATCAGCGCAGCCATCCGGCCGATTCCCGGTCCGGTCGCTCGCTGGCGCCGCATTCTCGAAACGGGCCGTAAGACGTCGGCGGCCCTCGGACATCTCTTCACCCTCTGGGTCGGCGCCGAGCTCGTCATTCCAAGGCTCGATCCGCGTCGACGTCAGCGGGTCGCGGCGTGGTTCGCATGGCACACGCTGAGGGCGCTCGACGTGACGATCCGCGTCCGGGACACCTGCCCGGAAACGAAGGGACCACGGCTCCTCGTGGCCAATCACGTCTCCTGGCTCGACGTGTATGCCCTCAACGCGGTCTTGCAGGCGCGCTTCGTGGCGAAATCCGAGACACGGACCTGGCCGCTACTCGGCGTGATCACGCAGGCCTTCGATACGCTCTTCGTGGTGCGGGAGAGCTTCCGCGATGCCGCCCGCGTCAAGGACGCGGCGGCAGCCGCACTCCGTCAGGGCGATACGATCGTCGTCTTCCCGGAAGGCACGACGACCGACGGGACCCTGCTCCGCCGCTTCTATCCGGCGTTCTTCCAGGCCGCGATCGACGCATCGGTGGCGGTGCAGCCGGTGGCCATCCGCTATCCGGGCGACCATGGACTCCCGAACCTCGCGGCGGCGTTCGTCGACGACATGACCTTTCTCGAATCGTTCCAGCGAATCGTCGGGCAGCGCGGTCTGACGGTGGAGTTGACGTTCGGCCCGGCGATTCCCGCGATGCACCGGACCCGACGAGAGCTGGCGCAGCTGGCCCGCCGGCACATCGCCGATCACCTTGCCCCCCTCGGCTGCGCGATCGAGCCGCAAACGGTTCGCGCCCGTGCGAAACAGCCGACGCATCGCATGACAGTGGTGCCTGGCACGGGGCGGCCGGCATGGCTACCGCCTGGCGAGCGGACCTCGGTCGGATGTCCGGAGACCGTCGACGGCACGTTGCAGGGGCTCGCTTCCGCGCGCCCCTGGGCGGTGCTCATCGAGGGCGGTCGGCACGCCCGGCGCTAGGCCGAGCGCTCAGCGCCGGCCTGCATGCGACGGACCTGTCGACCTCAGTAGGCGTACGAAAGGCCGAACGACACTTTGATGCCCGCGTGGAACTGGCGCTGGATGAACCCCGCCTGCGTGTAGAGGAACTGATCGTTCAGCAGGTTCTCGGCGCCCATCTTCGCCGTCAGCGGCACTCCGAAGGGATGAATCGGGAAGATGACCACCGCGTCGAGCTCGTCGCGGCGTTGCAGGAAGATGTCGGGAAGGCCGAACGATCCCGCCGAGGTGATGGTCGGCCCCGCGGTGTTGTAGAGGAGCCGGAAGGTGCCCCACTGGGGGTTCGTGTAGTCGAGCACCCCGTTGGCGATGTAGGGAGCCTGCCCCTGGAGGGCACGGCTGGTCGACGTCTGCACCTGCAGCTGCTGCCTCGGGATGTTGACCGTCGCATCGACGTACGTGAAGTTCGTCACGAGGCTCAGGTTCCTGAGCTGCGGGCTGATGAATCCGAAGTCCTTGCGGAACTCGAACTCGAAGCCGTCCAGCGTACCGTTGTCGGCATTCGCGAACGAATCCGCCACGACCGACGACTCCACGATGACCGTCTGCTCGATCGGCTTGTCGAGGGACTTCCGGAAGAAGCTCAGCGAGATGAGCTCGAGCGGGGAGAAGAACCATTCCCAGCGGGCGTCGTAGTTCTCGATGTGGGACTCGACGAGATTGGGGTTCCCGATCAGCGGCCTGAGCCCGCGGGGAGCGGGAAACTGCGTGGGCGAGAGCTCGCGGAACTCCGGGCGCGACACCGAGCGACTGTAGCTGAGACGGAAGTTCATGTCGTCGCGCGGGGTGAAGATCAGGTTCGCGCCGGGCAGCGGGTCGAGGTTGTTCTTGATCACCTGCACCGGGCCGTTCGAGCCGATCGCCGCCGTTTGCAGGTTGATGTAGGAGTATTCCATCCGCACGCCGGAGACGAGCCGCCACCGTCCGGGCACGAGGTTCAGATCGAACATGCCATAGCTACCCGCGATCTCCTGGGTGACGTGATATTTGTCGCCCGGCTGGGTGGTCTCGAGGAAGTCGTCGATCCCCGGGACGATGTTGCTGGGGTCGAGCACGTCCTCGGGTGGCTGGAAACGATTGACCGCGGCCAGGTTGATGTTGTTGCTGAAGCGCCGCTGTTCGAAGTCGCGGTCACGATACGAATACGCGGGACCGAACTTGAACTTGGCCTGCGACGCGGAGAGCTGGTCCGTGAACGGGACGCGAGGAGTGAAGGGGATGGTGAAATCCACTTGGGAGTCGGTGAGCTTCTCGGTGAGCGAGTTGAAGATGCGATCGCCTCCCAGCGAGTCGGTACTGTACTGGGGTGGTGTCTGCTTGTAGGTTATGTAGCGCGTATCCGGCTCGTCCTGCTTCGTTCGAGAGTACGCTGACCGCCAGTCGAGCCAGATCCACGGCCAGTGGTGCTCGCCGCCGACCTGGCCGAAGTCGAGCTCCTCCTCGGTGTAGCGGAGGATCGTCGACTGTTGCGGGTTGCCCTGCGTGTCCGTTCCCTTCTCGAACGTGGTCGTATCGAAGGTGTTGCGATCGATGAGGGAACGGAAGAACAGCTTGCCGGTGTCGCCGAGCTTGTAGGTCGTGGTGAGGAGCCCGCCGAGCCGCGTCTCGAAGATGCTGTCGTTCACGTTGAAGTTTGAAGAGAGCGCCACCGGGTTGCTCGGGCCGCCGTTCACGAACTGGCGCTCGATCCGGTCGTTCACCGTCTTGTATTCGGTCGTGTAGAGGCCCGCGAGCGAGTACCCGAAGTTGCCCGTGGTGTCGCCGACGGCGATGTTCCAGCCACTGTTGGGCGGGGCGGTCTCGAGGTGGACGTTCCAGATGTTCTTGAAGGTGCGCCCCAGCGCGTCGCGTTCGGCGACGCCCAGCTGGGTGAACTGGCCCGTTTCCGGGACGCCCGCGGGGAGCTGCCGGAAGTTGGTGCCGAGTCCCAGGTAGTCGAGGCTGCCGCCCCGGTAGGTGCGGAAGTTCTGAAAGGTGGTTTGCGTATTGCCGCCCGCGGCGA
>DATILR010000425.1:0-14519 GCA_035476275.1 Binatus sp. (SeqCode)
GGTGCCCGCATCGTTGATCACCGGATCGCCGAAATCGTTGAACGTGCCCGAGAGGGGCGCCGGCAAGGGACCACCCGTCTTGGCGATCAGGCCGAAGGTGGCGCCGTTCTTGACGAGAACCGCGCTCGTCGTGCCGCGGAACACGACCGTCGACGCAGCGGTGGCCGCGGGGCCCTCGATGATGCCGATCGGGTTGCCGTCGGCCGCCATGTCACCCGACTTCAGGAGCAGGTGCAGCGTGGCTGCCCCTGCCAGCCGCGAGCACAGCACGCCGACGAAGAGGGCCGCCGTCGCCGCGCAGCAGGATGGCTTCCGCATGGCGGTGCCTGGACTCGAGAGTTCGATCGGCCTCTACCCCTCGGCCGATCGTGGTGTCAAATCGCTCTGCGACCTGGGTGCGGAGCTTGCAGATCGGGCACGCGACCGAGGACGCGTACGAGCGCCACCAGACCCACGACCCAGAACACCTGCGCTCCCACCGCCGCGGCGGGAACCAGCCACTCGAGCCGGCCCGCGATCGTGAAGGCAACCACGAAGACGTACCAGTCACGCGTGCTGAGCGGGGAGAGCACGTTGTCGAGCAGTCCGTTCTCCCAGCCCCGCACCCGCCGTCGGCGGGCTTCGCGCTGCTCGCTCCAGGTCATCACGGCCAAGGCACCGAACACTCCGGCGGCGAGCGCGGCCAGCACCCACCAGTCAGGCCGCTGTGCGGTGGCCGTGATGCGCGTCGCGATCCCTCCGAGCAAGCAGACATGAACGATCGTGTCCCCGCTGACGTCGAGCCAGTGCCCCAGGCGAGATTCCGCGAAGCGCAGCCGCGCCAGCTCACCGTCCGAGCAGTCGAGCACACCCGACGCGAGGAGGCAGAGAACCGCGGCCAGCAGAGCCACCTCGCCGGGCACCGCGAAGAGCAGTCCGCCCAGCGCCCCGAGCCCGATCCCCACCAGCGTCACGGCGTTGGGCGAAACTCGGGTGCGCGCCAGCGCACACGTCACGGGACGTGAGAAGTGCCGGTAGACCAGGCGATCGAGGTACCCGTCGCGCGGATTCTCGAGGGCACGCAGGAGGGCGTGCTCGACCTGCATCGGCGGCGCGGCGGCAGAGGTGAGCGTGCCGGCGCACGGAGTCTGGCGGTGATCGCGGGTATCCAGGACACGTGGTCCGGGGGCGACCGCGACCTGCGCCCCCTCGTGCTCGACCGCCAGCACCTCCCCCGGTCGCGCGCGCGCCTGGAGGTCTCGTACCAGCGTCTCGTCGATCACGGCTCCCGGGCCGATGACGAGGCGGAGCGCGGGATCATCGGGCGGGACGAGGGAAGCGACTGCCGTGACGGCGAGCCTGATGCGGCCGTCGCCAGGCGGCTGCGCGCCACCGACCAGCGTGCAGCGCTCGACGCCGGCCCGCTGCAGGACGAGCATGGTGCGGACGAGAAGCGGCACGCCGGCAATCGCCCGGCCTCCCCGCGGATCGGTGAACACGATCGCCTCGCGGATGGGGGCAGCGCTCATCCGCCGAGACGGGGAAGGATCTCGCGCTCCGCGTGCGCAACGTCCTCCGGAAAGTCGATCTCGATCCACGGCAGGCCATCGACTCGCTCGTAGCCCACCTCCACGCGCGCGAGAAGGTCCGGGTACACCTCCTCGTGCTCGATGCCCGTGTCGCCGGCAGCGATGCGCCGCTCGAGGAGCCCCGCCAGCAGGCGGGCGGCGTCGCCAGAGAGCTTCAGGAAGCCAACGGACTCGCCGGCGAGCTCGTAGCCGGACGCGCCGCCGCGGACGATGTTCCGCACCCGACCCCCCTGGACGAGCAGCATCTGCTCCTCGCCGGTGGTCGCGGCGCTCGCGTCGAGGAGAAAGCAGTTGGGGTGCGCCGAGCTGACGAGGCGGCCGACGAGTACCGGGGCACAGAGCACGTCGGCATCCATCACGAGGACCGGCCCGTCGAGGGCGTCACGCGCCGCCCACAGGGAGAGGATGGCGCCCTCGCGATAGCGAGGGTTGGTGACGACGCGGAGGCGAAGCCCGACGGGAGGCGGGTCGAGTGCAGCGCGGAGCGCTTCCTCCCCGAAGCCCACGACGACGGTGACGTCGGCGATCCCGGCTGCGGCCAGCGCCTCGAGTAGTCGACGGAGCAGGCTCTTGCCGCCGATCTCGATCAGACACTTCGGGCGTCCGCCCGAGCGGCCGTGCAGGCGTTTGCCGACACCGGCGGCGAGGAGGATCGCGGTCACGTGCCCAGCACCGCCGCCAGCGCGTCGAGGAAGCGCACGAAATCGGCCTGCGTCAGCTGTCCCATGTTCGCGACCCGGAAGACGTCTCTCGCCAGACGGCCCTGGCCTTCGTAGACGACGAAGCCGCGCGCCTTGAGCCCGTCGTGCAGGCTCGGGTAGTCGCGGCCGGGGGGGAGCCGGAGCGCGGTGATGGAATTCGAGCGAAGATCGGGAGGCAGCAAGCAGCTGAGGCTCAGACGCGCAAAGCCAGTACGCAGGAGGGCGGCCGCGGCACCGTACCGTGCGATGCGAGCGGCCACGCCCTCCTCGAGCAGCTCCGCGAGCGCCTCGTCGAGCGCGTACGCCAGCTGGACGGCCGGGGTGAAGGGCACGCTCCCCCGGCGCTGGGCTTCGTGGTGGATCGGCAGGGACAGATAGAGCGAGCGCCGCGGATGCGCGGTGAGGCGGGAGAGGACGCTCTCGCGCACCAGGACGAATGCCATCCCGGGAAAGGCCTGGATACACTTGCCGGCCGTCCCGACGACCAGGTCCGCACCCACCTCCTCGAGATCGAGCCGGTCTCCCCCGAGGCCGCTGACGGAGTCGACCAGGAGCAGCTTCCCCCGCTCGCGGGCGAGGCGCCCCACCTTCGCCACCGGGTTCAGCAGCCCCGTCGTGGTTTCGTGGTGCACGACGGCCACCGCCTCGACGTCCGGCTGGCGGATCGCCTGCTCCACGACTGTCAGGTCGGGAGGCGACAGCCAGTCCCCCTCGACCACCGTGTGCCGGAGACTTGCCGCCGCGGCCATCGCCGCCATGCGCTCGCCATAGACTCCGTTCGCGACCACGACGAGACGGCCACGCTCGGAGAGGACGCTCGTCACCGCCATCTCGAGCGCGGCGGTGCCCGAGCCGGTGAGCAGCACCGCCGTGAAGCCTCCCGCCGGCGCGAAGGCCGCGAGCAGTCGGGCCCGGATGCGCGCGAGGAGCTCCTCGCACTCCGGCTCCCGGTGGCAGAGATCGTCCCGCGCGAGCGCCTCCCTGACGCGGGGTGAGACGTTCACCGGGCCGGGGTTGAGGAGGATCATCGCTCGACCCCCAGGGCTCGACGGAGCCGGGACGTCATCGCCTCCGGAGCATGCGGTACGCGCGGGCCAGGAGGTCCCGGAGGCCCGAGACCGATACGCACCAGCAGGAACGCGGGTCCCTCCCGCGCCAGGAACTCCCCCGCGAGGCGGGAGAGCACGGCGCGGCTCTCGACGCGTCCGACCCAGCGGTAGCCCGCGGCGCGCGCCAGCTCCTCCAGCCGTACCCGGTCCGAGACGGTCGCCTGGCCACCCGTCGAGGCATGGGCGCCGTTGTCGAAGCAGAGGTGCAGGAGGTTCGGAGGCGCCGCAGCGGCGATCGAGGCGAGCGCGCCCGGGTTCATGAGCACGTTGCCGTCGCCGTCGAGGACCAGCACGCGCCGCGCGGGCTGGGCGACGGCGAGACCGAGGCCGATCGACGCCGCGAGACCCATCGAGCCGATCATGTAGAAGCACTCTGCGCGGTCGCGGGCCGCGCATCCGGCACGCGAGATGTAGCCGTTCGAGTGCACGCAGAGTTCGTCGCGGAGGTGCGGGACGATCTCTGCCAGCGCTTCGGCCAGGGTCATGCGAAGAGCCCGGGGCGGACCACGAGCGCGGCGGGCAGGGACGTCGCACGCATGCGCTCTGCGGCCCATCCGACGTCGGCGCTGAGGGCTTCGGCGGCGGGCGCCCGATACGGGATGCCGAAGAGGTCGAGCAGGCCTCCCATCTTCTCGCCCATGATCAGGTGCTCGGGCGCGTCACGGCCCTCGAACCCGCGCCACGTGACGAGGAGCAGGCAGGGGATGCGGTAGAGGAGATGAAGCGAGGCGAGGGCATTGAGGGAAACCCCGAGCCCCGAGTTCTGCATGATGACCACGGGGAGCCGCCCGCCGAGGTACGCGCCCGCCGCCACGCCGAGCGCCGCGTCCTCGCGCGTCTCACCGACGTAGCGCCCGCGGCGCGTGAGCTCGCGGATGACCGGGGCGACGAGGGAGCAGGGAACCCCGACGAAGAAATCGAAGCCGACCGCGAGCAGATGGTCGACGAAGCGGTCGACCGGGTCGACGCCGCTCACAGCCGAACCGAGATCTCGTCGCCCTCGACACGGACCGGGTACACGGCGGCGCGGGCGGGACGGTCCGACTCACCGGTCGTCAGGTCGTAGCGCCAGCCGTGCATCGGGCAGCGGATGGCAGGGCCAGCCTCGAGGATCCCGCGCACGAGGGGCCCGCTCCGGTGCGGGCAACGGTTGTGGATCGCATAGATCCGCTCCCCCACGCGGAAGAGCGCGATCTCGGTGCCGTTCACGTGGACGAGCGCGCGGTCCCGGGCATCCAGGTCGAGGAGCCTCGCGACCGGCACCCATTCGCCGGAATCAGGGGACATACCCCCAGAGGCGTACCGCGGCCATCGGATCCGTCGCGCGAAAGGCCCGGTACTTGCACAGCGCGTCGATCCCGTCGCAGGTCCGCTCGAGGTTCGTCTCGAGGCCGGGGAAGTCTCCCCACCCCGCGGGATTCTTGCTGGCCAGGATCCAGGCAAGCCCGCGCTCGATGACCGCCGCCGTCGCCGGATCGTCGCCCAGGATTCGCGTGACCACGATGGACGAGCGGGCGCAGTCCATCGTGTGGTCGACGTTCTCGTCGTCCCACGAGCCATCGGGGGCCTGCCAATCGCGGAGCCTGGCGAGTCCCTTGCGGCACGCATCGCGGATTCCCCGCACCCGTTCACCCAGCACGAGGTCCGCGACCAGCGCGTCCTGGATCAGGTGGGCGGTGATCTCGACCCCGGAGGGATGGAAGTTCGCGTCGTGCCAGCCCCCCTCGGCGTCCTGGTGCTCGAGGATGAAGCCGAGACCGCGCCGCCAGGCACCTTCGACCTCGGCCCGGCGGTGCCGCTCGTCGAGCGCGAGGACCACGTTGAAGAAGCTCACCGGGTGGCTGGTGGTGTCGAGGTCTGCCCACCGCGGGTCGACCCAGCGGCCGTCGGGCTCCTGGGCGGAGAGGAAGTAGTCGATGGCGCGCCGGACGGAGGCGGCGAGCCCATCTTCGGTGAGAACGCGGTTGCCTCGGATCAGCATCAGGGCACAGAAGGCCGACACCCACACGGTGCTCTCGGTAGCGTCCGACTCGGGTGCCCAGCCCCCGTCGGCGTGCTGGCAGGCCACCAGCGCGCGGTACTCGTCACGGAAGTCCCCCAGCGTCTGGGTGTGCAGGAGGACGCGCAGCGCGTGCGCCACCAGCTCCAGGTCCTGGGGCCCCGCCGCCAGGCTCCAGCCCGCACGCTTGGACACGAGGAAGCGGTACTCGTCGGCGATCAGCCGGTCGATACGCGAGACCTCCGTCAGCGGGTCACCTCTGCCCAGGCCCGACGGTAGTCCTCGAAGCTGTCGATCTCCATCCATCCCTTGTGGATGTCGACGGCGACGACCTCCTGCCCTCGATCGATGAGGGCCTGGAGGACCTGGGTCACGCTCGCCCGCTCGAGTCCCTCGGCACGGCCCGCCGAGAGCTCCTCACGGAGGGCGCGCAGACGGGCCGCACCTTCGGCGGAGAACGTCGCCATGCCGATGAACTCTCCGTGCGCCTCCTCGGGCGCCACCTCGGGCCCGATCCGCAGCACGCGGCTTCCGCCCTCGCGTGGAACGAAGCGGTGACCATTCGGCGCCGTCCCGGTCACGACCAGGTCGTGCGGTTCCGCCGCGGCGCCGAGGCCCGCCCGATGCGCGTCGTAGAACGCCCGATCCACGACCACGGCCACGTCCGCCTTCGCCCGCAGGAGCTTCTCCAGGATGGCCCGCTCGAAGATGAGGTCGCCGTAGAGGAAGACGAAGGGACCGTCGAGCTCCCGCTCGGCACAGAACAGGGAGTGGAGCTCGCCAGTCTGCGCGAAGCGGTCATTGTCGACGAACCGCACCCCCGCTGCCCTGACCTGCTCCTTCTTGTACCCACGCACCACGACCACGTCGCGGATCCCGCAGCCGGTGAGTGCCGTCACCTGTCGCTCCAGGATGGTCCGTCCCTTCACCTCGAGCATCGCCTTCGGCCGGTCCTTGATGAGCGGCATCAGCTGCGGCTCGAAGCCCGCGGCGATGATCACGGCGCGTGGCGCCGCGTTGCCCGTGAAGAGGAAGCGCTGCTCGTTCGCCTGGAGCTCGGGAACGCCCACCAGCGCGTAGACCTCCTCGAGCGAGGCGACACGATCCTCGACGCTCGATGCCCGCCCGGTGCTCCGGATGCTCCGCAGGGCATCGCGCATCGCGACGATCGCCGCCCGGAGCGCGTGGTTGGCGAAGATCGCCATGCGGAAGCCCGCCGCGGCGAGCTCGTCCGTGGACACCGTCGGGTAAGTGGTCGGCACGGCGACCAGCGGGACGGCGCGGTCCCAAGCGGCAGCGAAAGCGGCCAACTCGGCGAAATCGCGCGATTTAGAGTGGACGAGCACGGCGTCGGCCCCGGCGTCCGCATAAGCCCGCGCACGGGAGAGAGCCTCCGCGAGTCCGAGCCCCGCGATGAGCGCTTCCGTCCGCGCTATGACCGCAAAGTCGGCGTTCCGGCGGGCACTCGTGGCGGCCTCGATCTTCCCGGCGTGCTCCTCCACCGGGACCAGCTCGCGCCGGACCGATCCGTAGAAGCTGCATCGCTTGGGAAACTCGTTGTCCTCGATGCAGATCCCCGCCGCCCCCGCTCGCTCGAACTCCCCGACGGTCCGGATCACGTTGATCGCGTTGCCGTAGCCGTTGTCACAGTCGGCAACCACCGGGATTCCCACCGCATCCACGATGCGGCGGACCGCCTCCAGGGTCTCGGTCAGGGTGAGGATGTTGGCATCTGGCACCGCCTGGACGGCGGAAATCCCGAAGCCGCTCGCCCAGATGGCCCCGAAGCCGGCCTCCTCGACGAGGCGGGCGGAGAGGGCGTCGTGGGCGCCGCCTGCGAGGACGATTTCCGAACCCCGCAGGAGCGCCAGCAATGCCTCGCCCATCCCCTCCCCTAGAAAGGCGTCTTATAGCGGACGTCCTCTAGACGGCGCAAGGATTTGTTTCTCTCTCCAACACGCCGTCATCATTCGGTAACGCTTGCGAGGCTCGACAACCTGTTATAGACGCGCGCTTGACCGCTCGGTCAAGACGGCTGACGAGATGACGGTGGGGGCCTCCCGGGGGTCGCGACGGCTGACCCGGCGAGGACCTGTCCGGGCTGCTTCTGGAGGGACGTCGATGCGGACGCTGTTTCTGAATCCACCATCGTACGATGACTTCGATGGCGGGGCGGGGTCGCGCTACCAAGCGAAACGCGAGGTGTGGTCCTTCTGGTATCCAACCTGGCTCTGCTACCCGGCGGGCATGCTGCCGGGCGCTCGCGTGCTCGATGCTCCGCCCCACGACGTGTCGCTGGAAGACACGGTGCGGATCGCGAAGGACTACGACATGGTCGTCGTCC
This sequence comes from Binatus sp. (SeqCode), assembly GCA_035476275.1. Taxonomy (GTDB): domain Bacteria; phylum Desulfobacterota; class Binatia; order DP-6; family DP-6; genus DP-23. The sequence continues at coordinate 7,722 of DATILR010000425.1, forward strand.
ACACGAGCACGCCTTCGTTCCGTGCCGACGCGCGGACGGCGCAGGCGATCAAGAACGCCAAGCCCGACATCGTGATCGGCTTCGTCGGCGGCCACGTGACCGCCATGCCGGACGAATCACTCCGTGCCGCGCCGGTGATCGACTACATCGCCCGCAAGGAATTCGACCTGGCGGTGGTGGCCATCGCGGAGGGACGTGATCTCGCCGACGTGAAGGGAATCAGCTACCGCCGCGGCGACGCGATCGTGCACAACGAGGAGCCGACCCCGCTGACGACCGAGCAGCTCGACGCCCTCCCCTTCGTCACCGAGGTCTACGAGCGCGATCTCGACTATCTCAAGTACAACAGCCCCTACTGCCAGTACCCGTACGTCTCGCTCTACACGGGTCGGGGCTGTCCCGCGCGCTGCACGTTCTGCCTGTGGCCGCAGGTCACGACCGGCCACAGCTATCGCGTCCGCACCCCGCAGAACGTGCTCGAGGAAGTGTCGCACATGAAGCAGCGCTTCCCCAAGATGAAGGAGGTCTTCTTCGACGACGACACCTTCACCGCCGACCCCAAGCGGGCGTGCGAGATCGCGCGCGGCATGGGCAAGCTCGGGCTCACGTGGTCGACCAACTCCCGCGCCAATGTCGACCGTGACGTCCTCGAGGTCCTGAAGGACGGCGGCCTCCGCCTCTTCGTGATCGGCTACGAGTCGGGCAACGAGCATATCCTGAAGAACATCCGGAAGGGCGTGGCCATCGAGCGCGCGCGCCGCTTCACCCGGGACTGCCACGAGCTCGGGATTCTCATCCACGGCACCTTCATCCTCGGCCTGCCGGGGGAGACGAAGGAGACGATCGAGGAGACGATGCGTTTCGCGCGCGAGATGAGCCCCGAGACCCTGCAGGTCTCCCTCGCGTCGCCCTATCCGGGAACTGGGTTCTACGACTTCGTCGTCAAGAACAAGTACCTTACGGTGGACAGCCTGGTCGACGAGACGGGCTACCAGAAGTGCACCGTCTCCTACCCCGAGGTCTCCGCCGAGGAGATCTTCAAGGCCGTCGAGACCTTCTACCGGCGGTACTATTTCACGCCCCGTTACATCTGGAAGTCGATCAAGAAGATGGCCAGCAGCCGTGAGGAAGCGAAGCGCCTCCTGGGCGAGGGAGTGCAGTTCATCGGTGCGATGCGCAAGCGACGCCAGATCGCCGATCGTCCGAAGGGCATTGCGCAACCCGACGCCACGGCACCGGCCTGAATGACGCTGCTGGGGAGGTTCGTCATCGGCTGCGCGACGGTCGCAGCCGCGTATCAGCTCTTCCAGGTCTTCGCAGCGTGGTGGTTCTTCCGCCGCACGCGCCGTGCCGAGGCGGCGGTCCCGGACGCCGAGCTTCCGCCCGTCACCCTGCTGAAGCCGCTCAAGGGTCTGGGCGTCGATCTGTACGACAACCTGGCGAGCTTCTGCCGCCAGGACTACCCCGCCTACCAGATCGTCTTCGGGATCGCCGACGTGGACGACCCCGCCCTGACGGTCGTGCAGCAGATCAAGCGGGACTTCCCCAAGCACGACATCGTGCTCTCGATCGGCGACGCCCTCGGGGCCAACCGAAAGGTCGCCAACCTCCGGCACATGATGCGCCACGCCCGCCACGGCATCTTCGTCCTCAGCGATGCCGACGTGCGGGTACGTCCCGACTACCTGAAGGCGATGGTCCGTCCGCTCGCCGATCGGGCGACCGGGCTCACCACCTGCCTCTACCGCGGCGTCGGCCGCTTCGGTCTTCCCTCCGTGCTCGAGTCGCTCTTCATCAACTCCGATTTCATCCCCATGGTCGTCACCGCGCAGCTGGTGGAGCCCTTCCGGTACGCCTTCGGCGCCTCGATCGCGCTCCGCCGGGACGCCTACGAGCGCATCGGGGGCTTCGCTCCGCTCGCAGACTACCTGGCCGACGACTACCAGCTCGGGAGCCGGGTGGCCGCAGCAGGCTACCGGCTCGTCCTGCTACCCTACGTGGTGGAGACCGTGCTGGATTCCGTCACGCTGGGCGACGTGTGGCGGCACCTCCTGCGCTGGTCACGCACCTACCGGGTGAGCCGGCCGCTCAGCTGGTTCTTCACCCTGGTAACGCACGCCACGCTCTGGGGCTCGCTGGCTCCGATCGCGACCCGCGGCACACCCCTCGGCTGGTCCGTGTTCGCCGGGGCGCTCGGTGCGCGCCTGCTCTCGCTGGCCGCCATCCTCCGGCTTCTCGACGACCGCGAGACGCTGCGCCATCTCTGGCTCGTCCTCCCGAAGGACATCTTCAACTCGTTCATGTGGGGGGCGGCGTTCCTCGGGCGGAGGGTCACGTGGAGCGGGCAGGAGCTCCGCGTCGAGGCCGACGGGCGCATGACCCCGCTCGCGCCGGCGGATGCCCTCGCCCAGACACCGGCGGCCAAGGCCGCGGGCGGCTGAGCATCAGGGCGCAGTCAGGCGCGGACGGCTCGCGTCGGCGGACGCACGATGCCTCGCCTCCGCAGGTCCTCGAGCGTCAGGATCTGTCCCGTGCAGGAGAGGTCCTGCCGTGCGAGCCAGAGCACGGCGTCGGACATGATCACCGTGTCCTCGAATCCGGACGTGTCGAAGTCCGCCGGCAGCGTCGCGTCGAATCCCTCCGTCCAGATCGCCATGTCGATGCGGATGCAGTTGACGGCGACCCGTCCGGCGAGCTCGTGCGCCAGCGACTGGGTGAGACCTTCCAGGGCGAGCTTGGTCGCCGTGTAGCTCGGGCGCCCGAAGGACGGGGTGACCGCCGCACCCGACGACACGTTGATCACCCGCCCGCCGCCCGCGGCCGCCATGCGCGGGCAGAGATGGTACATGAGATAGAAGGGGCCGTTCAGGTTGACATCCACGGCGAGGCGCCAGCGCTTCACCGCGTCGTCGAGCGCCGGCCGGGGCGGCGCGATGGCGGCGTTGTTGATCAGGAGATCGCAGCGCCCCCAGGTCCCGTAGACGCGTTCCGCGAGGGCGGCGACACCCGCCTCGTCTTGAACGTCCAGCCCGATGGACATGGCACAGCGTCCGGCGCGCTCGACGGCCTCGGCCGTCTCGTCGATGCTCCCGGGGAGCTTCCCCGGCGTCGCGCGGCTCGTGCGCGCGACACACGCCACGTCGTAGCCCGCAAGCGCGAGGTCCACGCAGAGCCGCTTCCCTATGCCTCGGCTCGCACCGGTGACCACCGCGACGGGCGCCGACATGGGAGCAGCCGACCACACGCCGCGGGCGGCGGTCAAGTCCGGTCGTGGCGCGCGGGGAGCTCCGCGTAGCTGACGAGCTGCACGTTCCCCGACTCGACCGCCGCCCGCACGCGCGCGCTCGTCAACGCAGCCAGCTCTCCCGCGTGATCGTAGCCCGGCTGGTAGGGGGCGAGCGCCGCGGGGGTCACCTCGGATGGATGGCAGTAAATCTCGCTCACGCCCTCGGGCAGGGAGCCGATCAGGGCGAGAAGATAGCGTTCGTCGATGTGACCGGTCTGATGCATGCCGTAGACGCGATCCGCGGTCACAATGCGCGCGCCCGCCAGCCGCGGACGGGCGTATGCCGCGAGAGTCTGGAACACGACGCCCTCGAAGAACTTGCGGGCGAGGTGACGCGCGTCGTAGCGCAGCGCCGCGCCCAGGTCCTCGCGCGAGAGCCGCACGGCCCGGATACCGTAGCGGGGAGCGAGGTCGAGCAGGATCGGCAGCACCATCGGATGGAGGTGCATGTTCAGGTGGCCGTCCAGATGCGCCAGCGGGAGGCCGGTCGACGCAAAGGCCGCGAGCTGGGCCTCGATCTCGCGCCGGAGCTCGACGCCGCCGCGCGCCACGTAATCCCACGCATAGCGCAGGCCGGCCCGAATCGGTTGATCCCCGAAGGTTCCCCCGCCGGTCACGAGATGCGGGATCTTCGTCGCCGGCGCCGCAGCCCGCCCCTGGGCCAGGACGAGGTGAAGGCCGACCGCGAGCCGTGGATGCTCCTTGGCGAGCCCCACCGCCTCGGCCGCGGCCGCGCCGGTCACCATGAGGCTCGTGCTGGTCAGAATGCCTGACCGATGCGCCCTGATGATGGCGGCATTCACCTCCGGCGCCGCGCCGAAGTCGTCGCCACTCACGACGAGACGACGAGGTACCACCCCCACGGGCGTCTTCAGGTGAGTCCGTCGATCGCCGGCATGGGACCCGGCAGCCGGAGATCGCGAATGGTGACCGTCAGCTCGTCCAGGCGGTCGATGATCGCGTCCGGACCGTCGAGCGGCAGGAGGATACCATCCGCGACGCCCCGGTCGCGGAGCCAGGCCGCGATGATCGTCGTTCCGTCGATCTCGTCGCGGCCGAGCGGGAGGTCCTGGTAGCCTGCGAACCGATCGCGCACGAGGCGCACCGCGGCGGCGAGATCGACGGTCGCCGTGATGCGCGCCTCGACGGCGAGCCGGCCGCCGAGCACGGCGTAGAAGTACGCGGCATCGCGCGGCAGCGTGGGCAGCAGCACGACGAAGTTCTGCCGTGCCACCACCCAGCCGAGGGTCTGCTGGCGGCGGCGGAGGCTCTCCAGCAGCTCCAGGTCTCGATGCGCGCGGGCGGCGGCCTCGAAGCGGAGGTCGGACACCAGGGTGTCCCGGCGCACCCGGAGCCACTCGAGCGGTCTATCGTCGCCGCCGAGGAAGGCGAGGAGCGCGTCCACCTGGCCGCGGTAGGAAGGCTGATCGACGCGCGCGGCGCACGGGGCGGTACAGGCGCCGACCTGCCCCGACAGGCAGGGAGTCGCATCGGGGGCGGGATGGAGCGGTCCGGCGCACGTCCGGAGGCCAAAGAGCCGCCCCAGGATCGCATGCGCCCGCTCGGCCGCCTCGCGGCTGCGAAATGGACCCAAGTAGGTGGCACGATCGGCCGTGAGCCGCTCGGTCACCCACAGGCGGGGGTACAGGCTCCGCACGCCGAGCTTGAGGAAGCCGACCCGCGGCAGATGCTTCCGCTGGCGATTGTACGGCGGCTTCAGCTCACGGATCTGACGCGCCTCGAGGAGCGAGGCGGCGAGCTCGGAACCCGTCTCGATGATCCGGAAGTCGTGCGTGTGGCGGATGAGATCCAGCACGTGTGACGAGTGACCGCGCGCGTTGGTGAAGTATGCACCCAGCCGCTCGCGCAGGCGCCGAGCCTTCCCGACGTAGAGCAGCCGCCCGTCGGCACCGAGGAGGTGGTAGACGCCGGGTCGGGAGGGGACCTCCTCCAGGCGCGAGCGGGGCACGTGCACGATGAAGGGACGCCCGTCGACGGCCGCCCGCTGGAAATCGAGGAACTCGTCGATGCGGTCGATCCCCCGTTCGAGGGCGCGCTCGAGAAATATGCAGAGGATCTCGGCGGCGATCTTCGCGTCCGGCAGTGCCCGGTGCCGCCCGAAGCAGGCCACCCCGAGCTCCGCCGCCACCGCGTCGAGGGAGCGCCGGCGGAGGTGGGAGAGGAGCCGGCGGGCCAGGCGGAGCGTGCAGACCACGGGCACGTCGAGCGGGCGTCCCGCCAGCGCCTGCTGCGCCGCGTTCAGATAGGCGAGATCGAAGGCGGCATTGTGCGCCACCAGCACGGCGTCGCCCGCGAACGCCAGGAAGCGGGGGAGCACGGCGCTCATGGGCGGAGCGTCGGCCACCATCGCCTCCGTTATCCCCGTCAGCCGGCTGACGAAGGGGGGAATCGCGTGGGCCGGCTTGACCAGGCTGGTGAAGCTCTCGAGGAGCCGTCCCCCGGCCACCCGCACCGCGCCGACCTCGATGACGCTGTCGGGACCGGGCACGCCGCCGGTGGTCTCCAGGTCCAGCACGACGAAGGAGGTCTCGCCGAGCGGGCGTCCGAGGGCGTCGTGGATGCGCGCCCGCCAGCGGTCGGCCCCGGGGTCGAAGCGAAAGCGAGGGTCGGTACCGAGGAGCGTGGTGAGCAGGCGGCGGCCGAACTCCGGGTCACGCCCCGGCGAGGTGAAGATCAGATCGAGGAGCTCGCCCGGTGAGGCGCCTGCCGGTCTGCCGATGAGGTACTCGTGGAGCCGCTGCCGCATCGGGCTGAACGGGGCCCTATGCGAGATGACGAGGGATCAGAACGTGAAGAACCCTCGCCGTCGAACCGGGGCGCCGGGCACCTTCTCGCGCGTGGCGATCTCCCGGAGCTCACCCTCGAAACGCTCCAGCTCGCGCCGCTGGCCATCCTCGAACTGCTCGAGCTCGCGCCGGCGGCGCGCGTGGAACTCCTCGAACGCATCCGACCATCGCTCGTGGAAGCGCGCCACCGCATCCTCCACGCCGCGGACCATGCCGAGCGTGGGCACGAAGGACCCCTGACAGTGGGGGCAGTAGAAGACGGTGCCGGCCCGGAAGTACTTGAACGGGACGGTGTAGTCGCCGCTGCAGCGGAAGCAGCGGATCGGGATCTCCCACTCCTCGAGCGACGGAATGGCCAGCCCGATCGTCTCGGCTGACGGGGCCGCGACGGGGGCCGCGGCCGGGGGGGCGGCCGCTGGCGCCGGAGCCATGGGCTTCGCCTCCGCGGCCGGCTTCGCGGCGGGGGCGGCCGGGGTGCCGCCCTCCTTCTTGAAGCGGGACGGTGCGTCGTCCGGAATCGCGTCGGTGGGATGAAGCGCGCGGGCACGCGCGAGCAGGACGTCGTGGGTCTCGGGGATGTTGGGGTCCGGCACGCAGCAGTCGACCGGGCAGACCGCGGCACAGGCCTCGTGGTCGTGGAACCCGACGCACTCGGTGCACTTCTCGGGGACGATGTAGAAGATGTCGTTGGAGATGGCGGCATGC